>NZ_JBISWJ010000033.1:0-47202 GCF_044462225.1 Kocuria kalidii
TGCCGGCGCCGCCATCGCACCAACCTGACAGTTCCTAGCATCGGGCATGTCTTACAGCGCGCTCTGGCTCTCCCGAGTCGAACGCCGGACGGAATGCCCAGAACCCAGGTGCTTCACGGCCGGCATAGACGTCATCTCGTAGGTGCGGCCGCTAACCGGGCCATATGCAAAGCCGGCAGGGGTGAGCTGTCCCCGACGGGATGTCTTCTAGGGCGTGGCCATGGCCAAGCCCACCCGTCCCAATGTCCTATAAGATGCCCGCGCGATCGCCGCCGCCGACCCCGCCGGACAGGGCACCGTCGTGACGCTGCTCAGCTGCACGCGGGGGCCGCCCACCGGATCACCCACCGCCGGTGGTCCACCCGGTGGGGCAAATCGACCGCCCAGGCCATCGCCACCGCCGCGGCGAAGGCCACCGGGATCACCATCTACCCCGCCGCTATGGGGTCGCGACACCGGCGTGCGATCCGGTGCCGGACGAATACTTAGTAGAAGTAAATATGGGTAGGGCACATCTTCTCTGCAGCACATGCACCCCGAAGTGCTGAGAAGGCACCCAGGCACTAACAAGTTCGCCGGTGTGGGTGCGCGAAGGGATCACAGCTTGTCAGACGGCATACGCGAGGCATACCTTCCGTGCATGATCACTTCGCAGCGGCTCGCTGAGATCCGTCGATTCCACAGTCTGTTGCGACCATGACGAGAAAGCACCACGGACAAACAGCTCAAACTTCGAGCAGAACCGACACCTCAGTAGAAGTGTCCCGGCTTCGCCATGATCGTGACGTGCTGGGCGGATCAGGAGTACCGTCGGAATCACCCGGCTCCGAAGGAGGCAGATGTGGCACCCCACCACCACTCCCCGAGGACCTGCAACGGCTCGCCGAGTTCAAAGAACCGGCCCCCGAGGAATTCCAGGCCTGCGAAGATCGACGGCACGATCGGCCGTGAGGGCCGAGCCATCGACCAACTCCACCGGGAGCTGATCGCCGTCGGCGTCGCCATCTCCTCCCAGGACCCCCGCTGCAGCCAGGTGCACGTGACCCACACCTGGAAGGCCCGGGCCACTCCGGCCCAGATCGCCCAGGCCGCCATGATCGCCGCCGACCTGGGCGCCGGGGCGGCCGTCACCCACGGGACCATGGCCTTGCGGATCTTCGACGAGGCCTGACCCACCCATCGTTCTGCACCTCCGAGGAGGCACCATGAACCCCGACGATCAGCACTCCCGCCACGACCACAGCCAGCACGGCCACGACCATGCGGCCGGCGCAGACGCGGCCCCGGCAATGGATCCCACGTTCTACCGGTCCCCGGCGGCGGCGGTGGCTGCCCCGCGCGAGATGCTGGCCTACGTGGTGGCCTTCGACCATGACGCCCAGCGGCCCGATGCGCTGACGGTCGTCGACCTCGACCCGGACTCTGACTTCTACGGCACCGTGGTCGGGTGGGAGGACATGCCCGGTGCTGGGGACGAACTGCACCACTTCGGGTGGAACGCCTGCAGCAGCGCGTTCATGCACGAGGGCCACGACATGACCGGGCTGTCCCGCCGGTACCTGCTGATGCCCGGGCTGCGGTCCTCCCACGTGCACATCGCCGACACCCACCCGGATCCCCGGAACCCGAAGGTGGTCAAGACGATCACCGCCGAAGAACTGGCCGGGAAAGCCGGCTACTCCCGCCCGCACACCTTGCACTGCGGCCCGGACGGGGTCTACCTCTCCTGCCTGGGCACCGCCGAGGGCGACGGCGGGCCGGGTGGGATCGCGGTGCTCGATCACAACACCTTCGACGTCATCGGTAAGTGGGAGACCGACCGTGGCCCCCAGTATTTGTCCTACGACGCGTGGTGGCACCTGATGCACAACACCCTGGTCACCAGCGAGTGGGGCACCCCGGCGATGGTGGAGAACGGCATCGTCGCCGAGCGGCTGCTCAACCAGGAGTACGGCCACGCCCTGCACTTCTGGGACCTGGCCGAAGGCCGGCACCTGCAGCGGGTGGAGCTGGGGGCAGAGCACCAGATGGCCCTGGAGCTGCGCCCGGCTCACGACCCGGAGGCGACCTGGGGCCTGGTGGACGCGGCGATCTCCACCGAAGACCTCTCGGCCTCGATCTTCCACTGGCACCGCACCGAGGCCGGGGACTGGGCCGCGGAGAAGGTGGTCTCCATCCCGGCCGAGCCCTTCGAGGCGGAGAAGTTGCCGGAGTTCTTGCGCACGTTCGGTGCGGTACCGCCGCTGGTCACCGACATCTCCCTGTCGGTGGATGACCGCTGGCTCTACGTCTCCTGCTGGGGCACCGGGGAGCTCAAGCAGTACGACGTCTCGGATCCGGCCCACCCGAGGGAGACCGGGTCGGTGCGCCTGGGCGGAATCGGCGACCGCGCCGCCCACCCATCCGCCCCGGGCACCTGGCTCGGCGGCGGCCCCCAGATGGTGGAGACCAGCCGCGACGGCAAACGGGTTTACGTCACCAACTCTCTCTACGGGGCCTGGGACGACCAGCTCTACCCCCACGGCATCGGGGCGTGGATGGCCAAGATCGACGCCGACACCGAGCACGGCGGACTGTCGGTCGACGAGGACTTCTTCCTCTCCCAGGAGGACTTCCGGGGCTTGCGCGTTCATCAGATCCGCCTGCAGGGCGGGGACGCCTCCTCGGACTCCTACTGTTACCGCACCTGACTCGCACGATCGGCACCGGCCGCCTCCGGCGCCCCTGAGCCATGACCCTGACCGCCGTCACCGAGGTACTCACGGGCCATGAAATTCTCAAGCTCGAAGAAAGTGCTGGCACGCCGTGCGATGCTCAGGAGCGTGGTCATCAACGCGCCTTTCTTCACCTGCTGCTTGAGAAATCCCAACTGCAATGTCGTTCCCGGAGGCAATGTCCGGTAGTCGGCCATATGTAAAGCAGTCCCAGTCGCTAAAAGTTTTTGGAGCCTTCAGTTCCTCGCTGGGGCGCTACGGGGCGTGGGTGGTCGTGTTGATCGCCCACGCCCCGTCACCCCCTGGTTTCAGCCCCACCAGGGGGTCGCGCTGACATCGTTAGAGCAATCCAGGACCGACCGGTCCGTAGGCCGCCATGTACTGGGTCACAGGCTCTCAGCCGCGGGTGCGCCGGCGCATCAGCACCGTGGCGGCAACAGCGAGGACGGTGACCCCGGCCAGGCCGGCGAGCAGCCCGGCGCCGGAGCGCTCCGACGCGACGGCGGTCTGGATGTCCAGGCCCGGATTGACGGCCACGGGCGCGGTCTCAACGGGAGGAGCCGATGCCTCCACCACCGGGGCGGGTGCGACCGGGGCAGGCGCAACCGGGGCGACCGGGGCGGGGGTGGTGCCGCACGCGGCGGCAGCCTGCTCGAGCAACCCGAGCAGCTGGCCGGCTGTGGCCTCGGTGAGGCCTAGTTGCCCGAGGAGGTTCTGGAAGATCACGGTGGAGTCCGCCAGTGCCTGCTCCACGACGGCAGGGTCCAGGCCCTCGAGGGCGGTGGTGAGCTGGGCTTCGAGCTCGGCCAGGCGCGCCTGGGCCGCGGCAAGGGCCGCAGGATCACCGGACTGTTGGGCCAGGGCCAGTTGCTGGGCGGCTTGTTCCAGTTCCTGCGGGCTCGGCCCGCCGGCACCTGCGATGAGGGTGGCGTACTGGGTCTGGGCGGCGGCAAGGGCTTCGGCGGAGACCTCCAGCTGCGCCAGGGACTCCGGGGTGATCCCGGTCCCGGCCAGGGCGGCATCGAACTGGGCAGCGGCTTCCAGGCACGCAGCGTCGCCCGGGGCGGCCGAGGCCGCGGGAACCCCGACCAGAAGGCCCCCCGCGAGCACGGCTGCGGTGGCGCCAGCCGTCGCCCAGTGCCGTGCCCTGCTGCGGGCGGTGGGTCGTGGAAGTGTCGTAGCGCTCATCATCGCGTCCGGTTCTCCGATCATCGGGTGCCCTCCAGGTCCATCCCGGGGGGTGTCAGCACGCGGACGGATCCCGATCCCACACGAGGAGAACAGGGGCACGCCGCTGGTCGTTTGAGCCGTGCCCGGGGCCGAGGAGCTCGGTGGAACCCGCAACGGCACCGCAGGACTGCTGCTGCGCTCAAGCTACGCACCGGCACCACGGGTTGGCAATCGCAAAACACGTCGGGGGGTGGCACCGGTTCCACCGGCGCATACGCCGCAGCAGTACCAACCCGCGCGAGGTCCTCCTCGCCCGGTGGTCCGGGTGGGGACCCATCGTGTTCTCATCCTTCGACAGACACCAGGTACACCGTGAACGTGTCCGGGCGACCGCGAAACGTTCAGGCCACATCAGAACCCTTCTGGTCCTCAGGACTCCAGTGGCCCAACCCCTGTTGCATCGGTGCGGGTGGGGTTATTCGTGGCGTAGGGCGGTGATGGGGTCCTTTCCCGCGGCGCGGATGGCGGGGATCGTGCCGGCGAGAAAGGCGATGGTCAGCACGGCCACGGCGATCAGGGCGAGGCTGTGGGCCTGGAAGGCGAACAGCGACAGCCCGGGCAGCCCGGCCAGGAACCCCTCGGCCAGCACCCCGGCCACCCACGACCCGGCGACCACCCCGGTGGACACCCCCAGGACTGCGCCGACGAGACCGATGAACACCGCTTCCAGGGAGAACAGCCCGAAGACCTTCGGGCCGCTCATGCCGAGGGCTTTCATCAGCCCGATCTCCCGGGTGCGTTCCTGGACGGACATCAGCAGCGTGTTGACGATGCCCAGGCTCGCGGCCAGCAGCGCGATGACCGCACACGTGTTGAGGATCCAGATCACGGCGTCGATGACGGTGCGGAACATCCCCAGCTGGTCCTCGACCGTGGAGGCCACCATCCCGGCCTGCTCCAGCTCTCCCTGCACCGCTGAGGCCTGGGCGGGGTCGTCCATGATGGCCCGGGCCATGATGTAGCTGGCCGCCACCTCCGTCGGTCCCCCACTGGTCTGATAGGCGTAGAGACGTTCGTTGAACGACGTCGAGGGCAGGGGGTTCATCGCCACCCCGGCCAGACTGGCCTGGGTCACCCCCGACACGCGCGCCTCGAAAGAGCGTTCCGTCCCGGCCTGGTCGGTCATCACCACGTCGAGGGTCTCCCCGACCGCGTCCTCGGCCGTCACGAAGCCCAGATCGCTCACCCAGCTGTCAGGGATCGCGATCTCGTCCGCGCCCTCGGCCGCGGTGGACCCGGTGACCATCTGCAGGCCGGTGCCGTGGACCGGGACACCGAGAGCGAGCTGGAACTTCTCCCCGTCGGCCAGCAGGTAGGTGGGGACCACGTTGTAGACCGGCTGCACCTGCGCCACCCCGGGGGTGTCCTCCACAGTGGCGATGTTCTCCTCCGACAGTCCCGCGAAGGACACACCGAACCCGGTGGAGACCTGGGTGTCCTGCGGGTCGTAGGCCTGCGGGCCCGTGCCGGTGGAGAGCTCCAGCAGCGGCTGGGACTTCTGCACGTAGAGGGTGTCCGCATCACCGAAGGCGGCCACGGTCTCGTCGATGTAGCGGTTCACGCCGGTGCCCATGCCCGAGGTCAGGGTCAGGGTCAGCGCGCCGATGAACACCGCCACCACGGTCAGCACGGTCCGGATCCGGCCCCGCAACGTACTGGTGACGGCCGAGCCGACCACATCCGGCCACTTCACCGCCCACCCCCCGACACTCCGAGGGGCACCTCGGCCCGCTCGACGGGATCTCCGGCGATCACCTGGTCCGCAGAAACGACGCTCACGGGGGACGGGACCGGGTCCACGATCACCCCGTCGCGCAGGCGCACCTGACGGTCGCACCGGGCGGCCAACTCCGGATCGTGGGTGACGATGACCACGGTGATGCCCTGGTCCCGGTGGAGCTCGAAGAGGATATCCTGGACCACCGCCCCGGTGGCAGAGTCCAGATTGCCCGTGGGCTCATCGGCGAAGATCACGGACGGGTCGTTGACCAGGGCCCGGGCGATCGCCACCCGCTGCTTCTGCCCCCCGGACAGGTCAGTGGCACGGGCCCCGGCCTTCTCCGCCAGTTCCAGCCGCTCCAGCACCGCCAGCCCCCGACGTCGCCGCTCGGCCCGGCCGACCCCGGCGATCGTCAAGGGCAGCACCACGTTCTCCAGCACCGTCTGGCCAGGGGTGAGGAAGAACTGCTGGAACACGAACCCGAACATCGTGTTGCGCACCCTGTTGAGCTCTCGGGCCGACAGGCACTGGGCGTCCCGGCCCTGGACCGTCACCGACCCGGAAGTCGGTGCGTCCAGCAACGCCAGCAGGTGCATCAAGGTGGACTTGCCCGATCCGGACTTCCCCACGATCGCCACCGACTCCCCCGCCTTGATCCTCAGGTTCACCGAGTGCAGGGCCGTGAAACCGTTCTGACCGTGGCCATAGGTCTTCACCAGGTCCTGTGCCTGCAGCACCGCAGCAGTCATCAGTAGCGTCCTTCCCGTCCCCGCGCACCGACCGGTGGCCACCCAGGGGTCGAGAAGACGGGTGACCGGTATGGGACGGCGTCTCACACCCACCCTCATCATGTGCGAATGCACATACCTGGAGGTAACCGGCACGCGTCCCCACTTAGGGGGCGCACCACACGGCTCCTACTCCTTGCAACTACCCCGGTGCGGATCCGCGGCTCGAGCCACTCCGCCAACTCGCCCAGCCCCAAGGACTCCACCGGCTGATACCCGGCCATCACGCACCGTCGCACCGGCACAGGGCCACCCACGCCGCCGGGAACAAGGACGCAGGTCCCTCGCCTCCAGGACGCCGATCAGGCTGGCGACCCTTCGCCCAGCCTGCCGGCAACAGCCGATACCCCACGCTTCTGAGTCGCTGTTAGATTCGCGGGATGGTGATCGTGGTGGACATCAGCGAGTGGGAGCAGCAGTGCTGCGGTGATCCGTTCCGGGTCGGATCCTCGGTCACGTGGAAGCTGGTGGCCAGCCCTCCGGGCCAGGACAGCGGCGAGCCCGCGGCCCGGTACCGCGAAGAACACCATGATCAGACGCCCGAGCACGTACCCCACCTGCCGGTGACCGGCGCCGTGCGCTCGATCGCAGCACTGCACTACGCCTACGATCCAGGGCCGAGCCCCCGCGAGCTCACCCTGCGACCCGGCAGTGAGGTGAGTGTGGAACTCGATGCCGTACCAGGAATGGGAAGCCAGCTCGATGCGCTCTCGACCGACCACGAGCTGCTGACCTACCGCGTGCACCTGCAGGTCAACGACGACGCAGTGCTGCCGGCCTACGTGCCCGGCGACCTGAGCGAGCCGTTCGAGTAAGCACCCCCACCGGCGCACAGGCCCTGATGTGAAACGACGGCCCGACCCGTCCCCGGAAGAGCATGACAGGCAACCCCGACTGCCATGTCCGAATGGCCTGTCCCCGGTAGCCCGGACGCCGAAGAAGGTTCAGCGATGCCCCTGGGAAGGATCCTGGGCGACCGAGGAGAACTCGCCGGCACAAACACCGTGCCGCCGGCGGCGAGCCCAGGGCACTACTCCTGACTGCCGGCACTCCACGTGCCGCCCATGACGGCCTGGCCATTGGCCTCTCGCCCGGCTTACTCCGGTCAATCTCCCAGCGCCTCGGCTCCACCCTGAATGCCAGGCACGCCGATGACCCGGTGATCAACGGGCCTGTTGCTTTCGCGACGCCCCGGTAATGTGGCGTGGACCACGATGAAGTGAGCACGCAAGGACGCACCGCGCAGGAGGCGGCCACCCGGGGCAGCCCCAGAAGCTCGGTAGAGCAGAGGAGACGTCTCATGATGAACACGAAGAGCTTCCGCACAGCAAGCATGGCGCTCGGAGTCGTCCTGGCAGCCTCGGCCTGTGGCTCCACCAGTCACGGACTCGCTGTTCTCGACTCCGAATCCTCCACCCAACCGGTGCCGGACGTCATCCAGTCCCATGAACTTTTCGCCGACGACTCCGCCCGCTACCTGGGCGAGATCGACAACTACTCCTACTTCGCGGCCAGGCAGGCCTCGGCCGGCGACCAAGACGTGTGCCTGATCCAGGTCGGTGCCACCTCCGACGACTGGCTCAGCGGATGCTCCACCATCCAAAGCGACATGGTCGTCGGGCTCTCCGGCGGAGTCCCCCAGCAGGAGGTCGCCCTCGTCAGCGACGATCCCTCGACCGACACCCTCGAAGAGAACGGCTGGGAACAGCAGGCCGAGAACCTCTGGCACCGCCCCAACTGATCACCACCAGCACCGACCGGGGGCCGGCCCTGGGACCGTTGCCGTGAGCGCTATATGGCAGGCCCTCCACCACCGGGGAACCTCAACTGCAGCGCACGGAACACTCACCGATCAGCTAGTGCTCGCTTCTGCCGAGTGGTCGCTGGTTGCTCGGTGCCGGCTCGGCCGCACAAGGTCGGACAGCCGGTGGCATCTTGGCCGTGCGACGATTTGGGCACGAAACCTGCCATGTGGCACAGGCCCACCGCGGAAGATGCACCAGGAGAGCGGACCAGCATGAAACGCGCCACTTCACTTCGTCAGTGGGCTCTTCTTGTCACTGGATTAGGTGCCGTCATTGCCTTGCCCATGATGGTGCTCTGGGTGATTGCCGACGTTTACAACCTAGGGGTTCCCATCCTTCCCGTCCTGGTTCTTTGGGGCGCGTGCGCGCTGATGATTGGCGGGGCACTGACTCTCATACTCGACGGCGTACTTCGCCTCACTGGGCGACGCTTCTAGGCGTGCCCCATGGACGGATAGATACGCCGCTCCCTGGACTACCTCGGGGGCCGGTGCTGACCTAACGAAGCACTGCTCGCCGTCTCCTGCCCGTGCATGTCCGGCAGTGGAGCCCTGGCAGTGCTCACAGCGCCGGCTATAGGAAGGGGCTGGCCGTGTGTGTCGCTGCCTCCAGGACGCACATGAGCCAACCCCCACTGCAACGTCCTGGCCGCGGAGGGGATTGTCGGTGTCTCTCGTGCAGCAGGTGGGTGGTCAGCCGGCACGTTCCAACACGCGTAGGTAAGCCCAGGAGTGCCGGGCCCGGACCAGGCTGATCACGGCGAGGCCGGCGATGACGAGTACCCACCACACCCAGGACGGCTCCGCCACCAGGAGCCAAGCCAAGACCATGCCCACCGTGGCGGCCACAGCGTAGACCGCGGCCTCGACACGCTGGCAGGCCGTGACCCCGGCCGTGGTGCGCACCTGCGGATCCGGCGGCACCACACCGTCCCCAGACGCCGACACCAGCGCGGACCGAAGCCGCTCAGCAGGCACTTGTTGCAGGCCGGGCCGCGGGGCTCGAACTAGACGGGCCAGCACATGGAACAGCACGACAAGGCCAATGAGCAACGCCACCCACCACGGTGTGTCCAGCACGGCGGGCGTGGCCGACGACCACCACAGCGCCCCCGGCATCGCGATCGCCAGGACTGCGGCGGCAGGCATGGACCGCGCCACAACCCGTCCGAGTGTGGGCACCGGGACGGTCGCGACCCGCGGGGCAGGGCCGTCTGCGGCGGAAGCCGTGGGCTCACTCATGTCTGGGCCCTACCGACCGGAGCACCACGGGGAGAGTACCCGGCGCGGACGGTCCTGATGCGTCACAGCGGTGGGTCGAGGGGTTCGTCGACGGCGTGGATCTCGTTGGTGAGGCTGCTGCCCCCGATGCCGTCCAGCGCGGTGATGTCCACGACGACGCCCGTCTGCACGTCCAGATGCACGCAGTACACCGTCGGGACCTCACCTGTGGTCAGGGCCGGATCCTCGGGGCCGTACTCAGGGATCAGGCTGGCGGGGCTGAGCAGCAGCGGACAGCAACCGCACCTCGGGTCGTAGCCGCCGCCCCCTTCCTCGTCCTCCTCGAGCAGCGGCCGGCAGGTCGCCGACCACGTGGGACGGCCGCCCAGCACAGTGGCCGCGACATCACTGACCTCTATCCCCTGGCTGAGTTCTGCCGGATCGAGCATGGCCGTGAACTGGTAGTCACGCCACATCGGATCGCCGTGGTCGTAGTGCCATCCTTCCGGGCGCTGGGCGACCAGCCCGTCCGGACGCAGTACGACCCCCGTGTCCGGGGACGGCTGAACAGCGCACACCGCGCCGTCGTCGTCGTGGTCGTGGTCGTGGTCGTTGCAGCTCACCAAGCTGACTGCTGTTCCGTAGGGCACGCCCTCGGCCGTCTCGACCCCTGCGCCGGAGCGCACGGTCAGGCGTCCGGTGCCCCGGTCGAGCCAGACCTCGACCGGCCCGCCGATCGGGGTGCTCCCGTTGTCCTGCTGGCACCGGTGGGTGAGGTGCAAAGTCGTGAACCGCCACGGTGAGCTGGACGCCAGTGCGCGGAAGTCAGCCGCAGTGGGGATGCCGGGCAAGGACTCGCTGCTCATGCCACCGAGTAGAGCACATCCCCCACCCTGCGCGACGGACCCTTGAGATCAATCAACCGCACCGAAGAAGAACACCACAGTCGAGGAACCGCTATCGCAGTACCTCAGGTCCAAGAATCAACCGAACCTGCAACAGTCCTGGAGAAGATGAGTGTTGTGGTGTCCGATGGGAGGAGGATGATTTGTCATGGAGATACTCATCTCCATGACGCAGAAAGGAGGTGGACACCTTGGCTAAGCCTGACCATCCCAACAAGCCTGAGCATCCCGTCCACCCAGATAAGCCCGCGCACCCCGTGCACCCGAACAAGCCCGATGTGCCGCCGGGACCGCCCAATCCGCCCCGCCCCCCGAACCATCGCCCGGTCGGCTGAAGATGAGCACCTTTCCCACCTGGTGGGAGCAGCACCCCGGCCGCCTCCAGTATGAGTACGACGAGCTGGAGGCGGCCGGGATCTCTGTAATCGCAGACGACCAGGCCCGCCAAAACGGAGTCATCCGGTGGGAACTGACGGTGCCTGATGAGCACACCGGCCGCGGAGAACTTGAGCTGACGGCGACGTTCCCCGAGTTCTACCCGCACGTCCGCCCCGACGTCCGCGCCACTTCCTTGGCAATGGGCCACCACCAGCACCCGTTCGGGAAAAATCTGTGCTTGATTGGCCGCGCTTCCCGGGCCTGGCAACCAAGGGATACTCTTGCGTGGCTAATCGCCTCTCAGCTCAGCACCGTCCTCGAGCTGGGTATCTCCGGGGCCGGAGGCGATGGCGAGGAGGACCAGGGGGAACCGTTCTCCGACTACTACAGCGCTTATGCCTCCAACGCTGTCGTGCTGGTAGACAGTGACTGGCAACTTCCTGCTCATCCTGCTGCTGGCATGGCCACGCTGAGGATCCAGGGTTCATTGCCACTGGACGAAACTAGGCGCACCAGTTTCGCTATCGCTTCCCTGACCGGCAACGATGGAACCCCGGTGGCAACCCTGCCCGCTTCCATAGCCCAGCTGTTTCAAGGCGCCATGGAAGTTCAAGGACGATGGGGCACCTTGTCTGCTCCCGTGGCAGCGGACAGCGCACAGGCCATCTGGGCAGCCATCGAGGAAGCCGACCCCGTCTCATGCCCGAGCTACCGCATCGGTGATCGGACGCATCAATTTCGGTTGGTTGCCTTCCCAGAGGAACATGCCCGGAACTCCACCGGCACGGGATGGGTGCTACTCGTCCGCATCGAAGGGGAGCTCATCAAGCCCTCACCGAAGGAACGCCGCTCGGGCCACCCGGCCCGCCGTTCCCTGCGCCTTGGAGACCCGACATACCAGTTGGTGCGAGCCGGCCGCGTTGGCGCCGGCGATTTCCGCGCCCGGATCCCGGAACTGACGGCCCTGAGCGACCGCCGAGTGCTCTTGATCGGGGCGGGCGCCCTGGGCAGTGTCATCGCCCAGCATCTGGCCCGGGCGGGAGTCGGAGAGCTGACCATTCTCGACGGGGACGTTCTCGAGGCGGGGAACCTGGCACGTCACGCTTGCACCATGAGTCAGGTGGGGATGAACAAGGCTGCCGCGGTCGCCGCCCTGGTTCAAGACACACATCCCTACACTGCACTCCGCCACGGAAACTTCGCCGTGGGTGGAGTGACCAGAGGGGAAGAACAGCGCCGGATCCTAGGCGAGGAGTTCGCAACGGCGGACCTGGTCGTCGACGCTACCGCCGAAGTAGGAGTGCAGGAGCTTACCGCCGCCCTCGCCGCCCGCACCTCCACCGCCTGGGTGTTGGCCGAGGCCACGAACGGGGCCTGGGGCGGCAGCGTCGTACGCGTGCCCGCAGAGGCAGACTGGTGCTTTGCCTGCTTCCAGTACCACCGTGTCGATGGGACTGTGCCCATCCCACCGGCGAACCCTGCCCCGACCACTCAACCAGTGGGATGTGCTGAGCCCACCTTCACTGGAGCAGCACACGATCTGAGCGAAGTCGCGCTGCACGCGGTACGCACGATCGTTGCCGAGCTAGACGGCAAGCCAGTCTTCGATGCGGCCACCGTCGTCCTTCATGCTCCAGACGGCGGACCCGCCATGCCCGCATGGTCTGCCCACACCCTCAAACGACACGACCAGTGCGAACACCTCTGACCGTCTGGCTGGCCCCCACCACCTGGCCCACCCTGACGACCGAAGCTGGCCGAACAGCACCCCGAGAAACCGGCGGAGTACTACTCGGCTGGAGAACCGGACAACACATCTACATCACCGACGTCATCGGTCCTGGACCCAATGCTGCCCACGCTCAGTCAACCTTCGTACCGGACGCCGATTGGCAGGCTGAGCAGATAGCTGAGCTGTACGAACGCTCCGGGAGGCGGTTGGCCTATCTCGGGGACTGGCACACCCATCCCGGAGGATCGCCTGTTCCTAGCGAAGCTGACCGGGCCACCCTGAGCACTATCGCTGCATATGAACCAGCGCGGTGCCCCCAACCCGTCATGGGTATTCTCGGGCAACCGGACGGGGAGGAATGGCGATTGCAATGCCATATCCTCACACCTGGCACTATCTTGCGCCGGGATCGGGTCCAACGAGCTCAACTCATCGCCGTCCCAACAGAAGATGATTCCAAGCCCTAGAAGAATACGGTCCGCGTGGAACGTGGTCGAGGCTGGATCCACGGTTGGAACCATTCCGGTGCCCTCACGACCGGTAGCCGGCCATATGTGAAGCGGCTCCTGGCCAGCTCGACGGTCGAGGTGCGTCCGCCCTACACACCCTTGCGTTTGTTCTCCTTCACGAGGGCTCCCAGATACATGTAGGACGGAAGGAAGCCCACTAAATAGAAAGCCATCATGGTCAGCGCCAACCATTCCGGTGCGCCTGAGAACGCTGAGGTGAAGCCGAGACCGATGGCTCCGATGATCGCGGCCACCGTCGCCACGCGCATCAGGGTCGAGTAATTGGGTGGATCTCCGATGATCCTCTTCCCGCTATCACCACTGCTCATGCTTATGGCCCCATTTCACAAGTACGCTCACCGGTCGAAACGTGCGCCTTCTCGTTTCGGCGACAGGGCGAAGAGCACGAGCAGGACAATCACACCCAAGAACGGAATCAGGGCGATCAGCTGGAACCACCCGGAGCGATTGGTGTCATGCAGACGACGCGCACCGAGGGCGAGGTTGGGGATGATGTGGGCCACGGCAAAGATCAATTCCAGCACGGAGAGCGCGTCTCCGATCCCATTGGGCTGCCCGCTCGCATTGGTCCCGACCGTCACCCCGAGGATGCTGATGATCGTGGAGATGATGGCCAGGTAGAGGAACACCCACCAGTACTCGGAGCGGCTGGCGCGGCCGGAGAACTGGGCGTACTTGGAGTAGAAGCGCTTGATCGCCTCGCCGAAGCCGACAGGCGCCCCGGGCTGAGAACCGTAGTGGTGCAGGTTCTGCTGGTGGTATCCGCCGGAACCTGCCTGGGCTCGGCCATCAGCCTCTTGGCTGCCGGTGTATGCCGGCATCTGACCATAGCCTTGCTGAGGTCGTGCCTCGGGACGCGGGTAGTTCGGATCCGGGGTGTTCATCGTGGCTCTCCTGACGGGACTCGACGTCTCACCGCATCGTATGTGCAAATGCACACCGGCTGTGGTCCCCACTTCGGTGCTACCCGGACGCGGTCCGGTGGTGGTCTGGCCGACCACTGCGCAGATGCTGCCCTTCCGTAGCCCCGCCCTCAACCTCGGCACGAGCTGGTGTTCCGGACGTCCGGGCAGCACATCACTCGACTGGCCCTGGTCGCTGGAGGGGACCAGTCCGACGATGTGCTCCAGCACGGCGGGTTCACTCCGCCCCGGCGGTCCACCGAAAGGCCACCCCTACTGCATTGGTGACTCGAGTGGGAGGAGCACTTCGGGCGGCCGGGGGTGGCTGGTGCGGTCGATGGTACGGTTACGCCCAACTCAGGACATTTGCTGATGTGAATCTGCGGGGGTGGGCCGCAGGATTAGGGGGCGTTCGTGGAAACTATCGCATTGCTTGCCGCAATGGCCGTCATGGTGGTGGCTCTGGCCCTGGTTTATACCCGTCGCACCGTGGCCCGACGCCTGGCTCCCACGGCTGACGCCGCGGGGCCGGCGGCCGCGCAGGTGGTTGTGGTGGCGATCTTCACCGCTACCGCGGCGGTGGCCGCGGCGATGACACTCATGCTGTTCTCTGCTCTGGATGACTCTCAGCCGGTGTGGGTGACGGTGGGCTTCCCGGTGGGGATCAGCGCCATTCTTTTGGCGGGAGCGGTAATGGCACGGTGGTTCGCGGAGCGTTTCGGCGAGGCAATCTACACGGCCTTCAACGGCCCCTCCCGTCCGGAGGAGAACCCGTCCATGTATGCGGCCGCTTCAGCCCGCTGGTGGTGGATCTACGCCCTGGCCGCAGTCCTACCGCTGACCGTGCTCGTGACCGGCCTGTTCCGATGAGGGCACGAACTGCGGCAGCAGACAGTCGCCACCACAGGTCACGACACGGTACGGAGGGCACCCGATGACCGCCAAGACCTTCATCATCATGACCTTCGGTGGGTTCGTGGCCATGGCCGTTTTCGTGCTGTTGATCGTTCTACTCGGCGTCACCTGGCGGGGCGGCAACGAAGGCATGGCCTGGATCTTCCTCGCCGCTTCGGTCCTGGCCTCCTTCTCCTACCTCATGTATCGCCAGAAGTGGTCCCCGGCGCTGACGGGCGCGCGTTACTTGCTGGCCGTGGAACGAGGGCTGACCATCGAGGAAGCCATGGAGATCTGCCGGAAGTACTCGTTCCTCATGCTGATCAGCGCCGGCATCTTCCTGGTCGCCGCAATAATCGCCTTCTTCACCTACTGACAGACCCGGCCGCTTTTCCAGCTCCGTTGACTCATCGCTGGTTCCTGCACGACGAGCAACAGCTGAACCTCATCCGCATCATTGATGCAGTCGCCATCCGGTAGCTGAGCGGAACCGAGCGGTCCGGTGGGGAGCTCCTCGAAGGGACCAGTGGTACCGGGAGCCTTGGCAGCGCATCGCCGCCGAAGAGTCCACAGCCGCAGGATTTCCTTTCGCACCTGCCCGTGCTTGGCTGAGGACAAGGACCGCACAGGCTGGGGGCAGGTATGCGCAGAGGCGAGGGGAAGTACCTCCTCATCGACGCTCTCAGCGCCATTTCAGGGGCCGTTGCGGTGTTCCTGTTCGTCAAAGATCATGTGCTTTTGGGCCTCGTGGCGGGTGCAGCCTCGTTTCTGCTGATCTCCGTGGCTCACCGAGCACTCAACAATGGCCGGATCGACGAAGCCCTGAAAGCCAAGGCCGAATACGACCGCCTCCATGAGGAGGATCCTGAGCCCGAGTCCCCTCTGGCGGAGCGCAGATGACGGAACCGGCCATCAGCATCGGGGAACGGGCCGCTCTCACCGTCACCGATTGGCATGAGATCGGCTGCCCCTGGCCCTCGGCCGCAGCCCTGTGGGCTGGTTTCATGCATGGCCGAGCAGGGCCGCAGATTGCCCGGCTCCCCGCCGATCCACTCCCTGCGCAGGCAGAGGCATTCAGAGTGGGCTCGCCGTGACCAGTGACAGCAGTTGGCGCCCAGTCGTGTTCTACCTGGTCTGGGGAGCACTGGTCATGGGCTTCGTGCTGTGGGGTGGCCCGTGGCTCATTGCCACCGTCGGGCCGGTGCTGTCCAACGTGGTGCTGGGCATCCCGGTGCTGGTGCTTGCGGTGCTCCGGCTGTGGCGCCAGCGCCGTGAATATCGGAGGCTCGAGGCACAAGGCGATCGGGAACCGCTGCGGCCCCCGTTCGAGTACGAGCCGTCAGCGCAGGGCACCCGTTCCTTCTCCTGGGTCCTCGGCGGCGGCTTCCTGCTCTTGACCCTCGCTTTGGCCTGGGGTGGCAACTATGCCCTGCTGGCCCCTGGACTGATCGTGGGCCTGATGCTGATGCTCCTGGGTCAGGAGGAAGTCCGGCACGCCCGCGCCATGGACGCCCGCCGACAGGGACACACGGCGAAGGAGGCCTGAGATGGCCCCACGAAGGAGTCCCGTGACGGGTCCCCGCTCGTTCCAATGGCTGGTCTGGCTGGGCGGTGCCCTCGGGTTCATGGTCGTCAACATCGTCGTGACCCAGCTGATCACCCGAGGCGTGATCTCGTGGACACAGTTCTTGGTGACCTCGGGTGTGCTCCTGGTCGTGGGCCTGGTGCTGGGGCAGGTGTATGTGGTGCCCCAGTTGGCGCACAAGGTCTCGAAGCACCCGCGGATCACCCGCACCGAGGCCTGGGAGCCCACGGTCACCCCCGATGGCTCTGCCCTCGAGGTGGCCGTCGGCTCGGATGTGACCTTCCGCCGACGCGGCGCCGGTTCCGAGGCGGGCTGGCGCGCCCTACCCCGGCTGGCCACCTTCCACGTTGTCCCCAGCGACACGGGGTGCCGGATCACCGCAGAGGCCCGGGACAACCTCGGGTGGTACCCCGAGCCCCCGGCGGCTTTCGTGGAGGACGAAGTCCGCCGGCGGAACGCCGCCCTGATCCAGCGCGCACGGCGTGCCACTGATCGATGAGCCCACACGGTGCGAGATCCGTGAGAGAGCGAAGGAGCCGCTGGTGGCCACCCAGAACACCATGGATGACCTGAGGAAGCCGATACGGCTGCTGAGCGGATTCCTGGCCGCGGGCACGGGTTTGGTGTCCGTGGCGGCGAACTGGCCGTATCTGCTCGGCACCACCGGTGAGGACCAGTGGATCGCCTGGGTGGCGGCCGGATGTGGAACGGCCGCCATCGCGGTCGGGGTGTGGCTGTGGATCGGGCCGCGAAGCCGGGGGAAGGCTCTCGTGCTGACCCGTCGGCACTGGCGATACGGGTTCGCGGCCGTGATGACCACCGTGTGCGCCGGCCTCCTGGTGGCCGGACTCAGCGCGTCACAGCCGTCGTTGACGACCGGTGTTCCGGCCCTGCTCGTGCTCAATCCTCTCCTGCAACTGTTCGTACCGGAGGGCAGCGAGACGGACGAGACCGTGCCGTTCAGCGAGGCTCAGCGACGGACCTGGTGGCGCGGCATTGCTTCCCTGCTGACCATCGGCGTCGTGGCCATCGGCTCGGCTATCGCCCTGGCCCTGGGCGGCAGCGCCCTCGCAGCATCCTTGCTGGTGCTGTTCGGGGGCGCTCTTCCTGGTACTCGCCGCAATGATGCGCCAACGGCTCGCCCAGCGTCAGAGAGAATCCTGACCGCGCCACTCCGGTGAGGAACCCCTACTGCAACGCGGCAGGTCAAGGACGAGTCCGTAGGCATGTGATGGTCTGAAGGCCCGTGAGGTCTCGGCTCGCTACAAGTCTTCAGAGCCTTTCGCGTTTCGGCTGCTCTTCTTACCCTGCTGTCGCCAGCCGATCACGGCACCCAGCACAGCAAGAGCGGCAGCCGCAGCGAACCCCCATCTCAACATTGGATCGTCGCTGAGCACGGCGAGAACGATCCAACCGACAGCGGCCAATAACCACAGCACGTATCCGATGCGCACGGCGCTGCACCTCCCTCTCGACCTGGGCACTTTTCAATAGCTAGGCCCACCCTGCCAGGGCAATGTGCATAAGGAAACAACCGTCCTGTGGTCCCTTTAGCCACCTGAGGAGGAACCCCAACTGCAACAGGGCGAGCAGGGACAGTTATGAAGCGCGAGGATTTCGCCTATGACACTCCCTCGACCCTTATTGCTCGGGCCGGATAGCCATCCTGCTCAACGCGCTCCCATGTGACAATCACCCGCTGGCCCGGAACCAACTCCTCGTAGGCGTTTTCAGGGCCCTCGATGTGCGTGAAGTGCACAAAGCAGCCACCGGAATGGCCAAGCAGGTCAACGACACCCCACCCCTCCTTGCCGCACCACTCCCGTACCACACCATCACTGCTATAGCTCGATCCCATGTCCCAATGATCCCCCCTTTGATCAACCATGGCCGTGGGGCTGTCCATCAGAACCTGCACGGCCGCAGATGGGTCCCCGGGTCATCCGAATTCTGAACGAATTCAGTCGACACGAGCCGAGCGGCCCGGGCCTCACCCCGCACCCCTGTTTCCTTTTGCAATGTCACATGCTTTGCTGATCCACACCACCTGCATGACCACAGAGAGGACACGGTCAATGGACGATCCCGAGCACCCGCTGATGAACGACCCCGATCATCCCTTCCTACTGCTCAACTCCATCGGGGCCTTCATCATCGGTCTGACGGTGCTCGTCGTGATGTTGGCCCGCGATGCGGTCGCAGGCATCGGACTTACCATTGCCGGGCTAGGTCTCGCGGTAGGGATTGTGGGCTTCATCGGCGTCTACCGCAGAAGCCGCCGCAAATAACGGGGCGGCCCTGACCCCGTGCCCTGTGACGGGCGGCGAAAGGTCGATCCGGAGCAGGCGTGCCGGTTCCCACGGCGATCCCGGCAGTCGACCAAACTGGCCCCCCGAACCTCCGGGCAGGCCCCGGGCTACACTCCACGCACGGCAGTCGCAGAGCAACCCCTGTTGCACCACCACAGCACCGAAGCCACTCGGCGCCACGCCTACCCCATGGGCCCGGTCCCAGATGATCCGGAAGCTCAGTCGTTGTTTCTCTGCTGCGTTTCCTCAGTGTCCGGGGGGCGCTTTTCCCTATGGTCGTAGGTCCTAATGATGTTCTCCGGCTCCTGAGCTCGGCCGCGTTTGTAGAGACGGCGACCCACCACAAATGAAGAAATCACACCGGCAAGGAGGAGCACGCCGTAGAGCGTGAGCCCGGCGCGAAAGGCCTGGAACGCGGGGTAGATCATGTAACAAGCCAAGAGCTGCATCAGCTGTCCCCCGGTCAGGTTCCAGTTGGTCTTGTCCGCGGCCATAGCTTCCCTTCTCCGGTGGTGTTGCACCCCGAGCCCAGCCAAGCACACACCATTGCGAAAGCTAACGCCGCGCATGTGGACTCTTCCGTGGCACCAGGCCACGACGCCGTGGCGCAGGACGTCATCGCGTGGCCACTACGGCGCCGGCGGGGCGCAAAAGTGGACGGACTCGAGGTCCTCCACCGTGGAACCCCAATCGCACGGCGGTAGGTTCCGCAGGTCGCGCACCGGATCGGCTACGGTGTGGCGAAAGCGAATGGGATGGGTGTCGATGGTGAACCACCGCACAGGACAGTGCACGACCCTGATGGTGACGCTCGGACTGGCCGTGGCCGGCTGCGGTGACGGCACCGACGAGCTGCCGGCCTTCGACTCCCTGGATGCCACTTATCAAGCCGTCGACGAGGTCGTGGACTGCTCCGAGGACGCGCCGGAGCCGGCCGTGAAGTTCCCCGGGTCCGGCAAGGACACGGGCGAATCGGTGATGTGCACCAGCACGGTCGAAGTGCTCTGGTTCGACAGCGACGAAGCCCGCGAGGACGTCTACGACCTGCTCGCCGACACCGCCGGGGCAGCCGGTTCGGTGTACTTCGCCGAGGGTCGCAACTGGTTCGTCGTCGACGGCGCCGAAGTGATGGTCGGAGCGGTCCCCGAGCGGAGGATCGACATGGAACAGCTCGCCGATGCCCTGGACGCCCGGTACACGGTGGAGCAATAAGGCCGCCCTCCGGCGGCTCGGGCTGGTGGGGAGAGTTGACCACAGGCACCGACGCAGACCACGAACGGATCGAGGTACCCCTATGGCAACCGTCTCAAACCGGCTCATCGCCTACGGAGCCGTCACCTGCTTGGCCGGGATCCTGTTCAGCATGGTGGCCACGACCCTGGTGGGCTCGCTCTACGAGGCCCTTCCACCGCAGACCGTCATCGCCGGGGCGATCATCGAGTTCGTCACCACGCTGGTCGGTGTCTGTCTGGCGCCGCTGGGCACCGCCCTCATCGCTGTCGGCATCGCCCTGCGAATGCTGGACGGCAAGTTCGACTTGGCTCATCTCACGAGGGAATAGGCCAAAACCGTCAGCGCCCCCATGGGTGCTGGCCGTGGTGTATCGGTTGATCAGCCGCGAAGCGCGACAGGAGAAGACTGTGCAAGTGTTTCGCTTTATACTCTGCGTGTTTCTGGCAGTGCTGCTGGGGATGCTCTGGGGGGTCTGGAGCTATAGCTTCTCTCTCTACATGCATGCCGAGGACCTTGGGGTTCTCTCCAGTCCCGAGCTCATGGACCTGGTGACGGGCGTTCCGCCGCAGATCAAGTCTCAGGTAATCGCAGCACTGGTCGGCGGCGGCATCTGCCTTGTCCTGCTGGTGGGCTCCTTCATCCCTCGCCCGGCTGGGCGCCGCACCAGCTAGGCAGCTTGAGCAACAGCGCACCCCGAGGAACCCCTACCGCAATGCCTGCATGCCTGCATGCCTGCAGCGTGAGACAGATATCCGACTGACGGGGGTCACTTCAGTCGGTTCCCCGCGACCGATCATCCCATCGGTCTACCTAACCAGCTCACCGATTCACAGGAGAGGCCCGGCCGGGGGGCATCACCCACGACAGGCGGTAGCGCACAAGAGAGGACCACACGCGTTATGTCGCGCGTGAGAGGATGCCAGCACCAGAATGAAATGGGAAGTCCGACTATGTCGCGCAAGGCCGTACAACGGTGGATCTTCGGCGTAGCAACCGCGCTCTTCCTGGCCGCGGGCGTGCTCCAGCTCTTCCACGGGCTCCCGCTCGGGTGGGCTGCCGTCGTCTCCGCCGCTCTGATAGGTAGTGGTCTCGCTCTGGCGGTAATGATCCGCTGGGGCCGGTTGCTTTCCGTGCGGGGGCTGATGACAGGCATCGTGTGGCTCTTGGCCATGCTGTTCGAACTCATTGGCCGCGGCTACGCCTTTTCTTATGCCGGCTGGGCCGTCGGCATCACTACCGCCACATACTTCTTTTGGCAGGACTACCAAGACGACCGAGCAGGCTATGAACTGAACGAGTCCACCGGATCACAAGACACGCTCTACCAGTACTTCGTTAGGGCGACGCGGCTCCATGGCATCAGGGCGGCATGCGAACTAGACAGGTACTTCCAGGGCAGAATGGTAGCAGCATGGACGTTGTATGGCCCCCGGTGATCGCAGGGCCTGTTCTGATCCTCATCGGTCTAGCGATCATCAAGTTCCGAAAGGAGCTGCTGTCCGTGATCGTGGAGGGGCAACGGATGATGCATGGCCAGCGAGTCGGTCAGTTCTTCGCTAAGCACGCCAAGCCGTCCGCGATGCTTTATCCCGGCGTTGGCGCCATCCTTCTGGGCGTCATCATGATTTTGGCCGGCTTGTTCATTCCGCCCGCGATGTGGTGAGGGGCCTCCCGGGACTGATACACGATCAGGCGACGACCTGAGCTGCCTTGCTCGTAGGGCAACCCCTAATGCATTCTCTACCGGGGCAGGTGTGGTCAGGTGATGCCCCAACGCGGAGTGAATGGCCCCATCTCGACCTCGTTGACGACGTCATGCCTTCGCGCGTCCGCTGGACCAGAGGTGACGTCCTTATGCGATGGCTGACCACAGCAGCAGGAGCACACTGGCCGGAGCGAAAACGCCGGCTAGAACCAGGGGAATGCGAGAGAACCTTTGATACTCCCGGGCATAGAAGGCCTCTAATTCCTCGCTGTAGGTGCCCTCAAAACGCCGGATGACCGTCCCCAGAACCGAGCCGACGAAAACGCGAGTGACGCACAAGTAGAGGACCAATTCGATTCCGGCACCCAGCAACAGGCCATAGGCCAGGAAGTCGGGAAACTCTTGGACTTCCTCATAAACCATCCGGGTCGCCACGAATACAGCGAAAATCGCTACGAACAGGGTCGGGCCCCAGATCATCACCCGAGCTCCCTCGATGGGGCGATCCACCGCCACCTCAGGGTCCCGGCTGTGCCCGGCCCGTGGAGCAGTAGGTCTGGCCCAGCTCTTGAAGATGATGGTCAACACGAACACGAACATCAGGCCGGTGACGATGATGTCGAGTACTTCCACGGCGCCCTTTCGTCGCCCTCCAGAGAATCTAAGGGCATCCTCCATTCTTACCGCAGGGTAGACATATCAGGCACCTCGAGCTGTCCATACTTTTGCAGAAACAGTGCTCGCACCATCAGCCCCTTCTCGTTCCCGGGCAGCTTGGCACCCTATCCCCCAAAGCGCGGGAGGTAACCCTCACTGCAACCTGCTTGGCCGGGGCTAAGGACCTTCATCGGAGGATCCCCTGTGACCGGCCTCGCGTTGTGATCGCAAATGTGTGTCTGGCGGTCGACCACCCTCGTTGGTAAGCAGGAAGCACCCGGCCGGGCACGGGAAAGGATCCACAGACGGGCGCTGCACATCGGTCCCGGCCCGCGGTACCCGTCACCACCAACCCTTTGGAGGCCGCCATGCAGGAGACCAATGTTCCGCCGTCCCGCTTCCGGTGGTCGGCGCTGCTGTGGTTCCTCCCGGCAGCGCTGGTCCTCCTGGCGGTCGGTATCTGGGCGGAGAGGCCCTGGTGGGCATTGGCCCTGTGGGTAGCCATTCCCGTGGTCTTCGGCGTGGTCATCGGTGTCCTCGGCGGGCGGAGGACCTCCGCCCCGGACCACGCATACGGCATCACGTCCCAAGGTGCGCGCAGCCAGGGCCGGCTCGAGGTGGACGTGCCGGTGGAGCAGGTGATGCTCAACCTCCGGGAGACCGTCGAGCAGTTGCCGCGGTACACCCTGGTGGAGCTCTCAGGCGTCCAGGCGCAGCTGACGGCCCGAATGAACATGAAGAGCTGGGGTGAGCGGATCACCCTCCGCTTTCACCCGCTCGATCCGACCCGCATCAAGATCGAGGCGCTGTGCGAACCCCGCCTGGGAACCACGATGGTCGACTATGGGCAAGGCGCCAAGGATTTGCGCACTGTGCTGGGCGCGATCGAACAGCGCATTCCCGTGACCGGCACATCGCGTGGCAGTACATGAGGAACTTGATCTGGGGCTATTAGCGAGTGGCGGGGTCTGATGGATCCTGGGTACCACTAAGACCCGGAACATGCACAGAGGGATTGAGACATTTGGAGGTGGTCCGTGGTGAAGCGCCAAAGGGGGACAACCCTGCGCCAGAGAGGTTGGGGGTTGGTAGCTATGTTTTCCGTACCGCTAGTAGCGCTCACGGGAGGTGGGGTCTATTTGGTTGCCACGGACAAAGGATGGGGCGTGCTTGTTTGTGCCCTGGTGGGCTGGATAGGGGTGGCGATGACGGCTTACGACGTCGAGCGGAAGTCTCGCCGAGGCCACTGACCGGAAGTACGCGGTGCCGGGCTTCCTGTTTTTTACTGGGCTCTGTCTTCCAACCGATGCGACATTACGTGGCAACTGAGGACCAGTCTCACATCCGTTGGTCAACGGATTCGTGCTCTTCTACGCTCTCTAATTCGCAGGACACGTCCCAGATCATGAGTTATTTAGGGAGCTTCCGCAGAATTCTCATGCGGACGCACTCAACATGCTAAATATGCATCTGTCGAGGGTGAGACCAATTCGCAGACATGCACGCATGAGGGACCCCTCCCACTGCGGGACTACATCACGATTTGGAGGCAGGAAACCGAGTGGGGTTGATGCCCGTATGCCCCGCCCGCAAGGGGGTGCCCGCACAGGTACGGCATGCGCAACACTTTAAGGGTGAGCGGGAAGAGAATCGGCTACGCCCGCGTCTCCACCATCGAGCAGGACCTCACCGTCCAACGTGAAGCCCTGCAACACCTGGGCGTGGCCGAGGAACGGATCTACGTCGACCACGGCCTGACCGGGGCGCACCGGTCCCGCCCGGGGCTGCGCGAGGCGATGGCCGCCTGCTGGCCCGGGGACACGCTGGTGGTCACCAAGCTCGACCGCCTCGCCCGCTCGCTGCCCGATGCCCGCGACATCGCCGACGAGCTCACCGGCCGGGGAGTGACCCTGTCACTCGGTGGCAGCGAGTACGACCCCACCGACCCGGTCGGGCGGTTGCTGTTCAACGTGCTGAGCATGGTGGCGGAGTTCGAATCCGACTTGATCCGGATGCGCACCCGCGAGGGCATGGCCATCGCTCGGGCCAAGGGCCGGCTGCGCGGGCGGCAGCCGAAGCTCTCCGCGCTGCAGCGCCGGCACTTGATGTCCCTGCACGAGAAGGGTGAGCACACCCAGGCGGAGCTGGCGGAGTTGTTCGGGGTGGCCCGTTCCACGGTCTACCGCACGATCCAGCGAGAGCTGGCCAAGCGCACCAGCTAAAGCATCACACCACCGTGGCGGGCAGCTCCCGAATCCGCCGATAGAGCGTCGCCCGAGACATTCCGAGGTCCCGTGCGACCTGGGTGGCCGGCTCCCCGGACTCGATCAGCCGCAGGGCGTTGCGGATCTGGGAGTCCGTGAAGGTCTGACGCCGCCCACCGAGGTCTTTGCCGGCAGCCCTGCGCTTGGCGACCGAGTCGGTAATCCGTTCCCGCTTGATCTCCAGTTCCATCTGGGCCAGCGCGGCCATGACGGTGAAGACCATCGAGCCCATCGGGGTCGCGGTGTCCACGTCTCCCCCGCCGAGGTTGAGTACCCGCAGACCGGCACCTCTCCCCCGCAGTGCTTCGGCGAAGGCCAGCATGTTCTGCGTCGACCGCCCCAACCGGTCCAGTGTGGTGATGACCAATGTGTCGCCCTCCTCGAGAGCGGTCACCGCCTTGTCGAACTGTGGACGTGATCCCCGCCCTCCAGACACTCCATGGTCGGTATAGACGTCATCGCGCCGAACACCCGCGGCCAGTAGGTCAGATACTTGACGGTGTGCATCCTGTTGCCGCGTTGACACCCGGGCATACCCGATGAGCTTCCCCACGTCCACCTCATCTGTCTCGCAACTAACGTTGAGTATCCAATTCTAGAGGCATGGATAAAGCACAAGGATGCGAGACGGGCAGAACCGCGGAAACATGCGGGCGCAAATTTTTCCGACGAGACGTCTCGCATCCCATAGCTTGAAAGACGGACAACTCGTCGTGCATCGCCATCTAGTGAAGTGACTTCATTATGAAGTATGCTCATTGAGTCGGAGTCTCATTGGCCGCTACACCGCGCTCCTGGACCGGGACCGTATGCGGTTACGACGGGGGCGGGTTTAGGGCTGACTTCGGTGCAGTCATCAGCGCACGACTCGAGGAGGACTTCCCGTGACAACCGACACTGGTTCCCGCCGCAACACCGAACTCGTTCGTTCCGCCTTCGAGCTCCTCAACGCACACGATGTGCGGGCCTGCGCCGAGCTGCTGGCTGAGGACTTCATCATCAATCTGGCCGGGATGCCGTACCAGCAGCACGGACGGCAGGCATGGCAGACGAATGTGGAGATGATGCTCAGGGCCTTCCCCGATCTCCACGCCGAGATCCTGGACGTCTTCGGCGAGGAGGACCGTGTCGCGGTGCGTCTGATGTTCCGCGGAACCCACCGCGGTGAGTTCCAGGGGGTAGCCCCCACCGGACGGGAGGTGCGCTACGGCAGCATCGAGCTGTACCGGGTGACCGACGGGCGCCTGGCCGAGGAGTGGATCGCCTCGGACATTGAGACCCTGATGCACCAGATCATCGCCCCCCCACCCGAGGGCTCCCCCGCCGGCGGCAACACCAGGAGCTGAAGCAATAAGCAGCGTCCCGGGCACTGGCCGCACCCTGGACGCAGGATTCAGATGTGCTGGCGCACCGCGGACATGAAGCCTTTGACCTCATCGGCGTGGAACCGCAGCACATCCACCGTCTCCACTCCTTGCGGCAACCGGACCCGCAACGGTCGGGCCAGCACGACTTCGAAGTTGGTGGCCTGCTGCATCCACAGGGACAGAACCCGGCCGTCCGCGGTATCGGCCATCTTGGCGGGCCTGCTCACCTCGCTCACCTGCTCCACCCGGGCTACAGACTGCACCGCCTCCCAAGGGACCGCGATGTCGATCTCCGCCCCCTCGCGCACCCGGATGCCCTCCGGCCCCACCGCATGGGGACGAGTGAGGTACCCGAGAAGCAGACCGAGCATCCACAGCAGCCCCCAGATGCCCACCACCAGCAGCGGGATGCGCACCAGCGGCCACTGCTTCACCAGCAGATCCACGGCCACCAGCTCGATCGCCGAAGCGACCAGGAAGCCGATCAGCAAGGGCAGCACCGGCTGGTGGTAGGTGAACCCGATCGCCCCGGCTGGGACCCGGGGCCGGCGGAGAACGAAGCGGTAGATGCTGCGCCAGACGGCGATCTCCATCTGCACGGCCCGCCGTCCGAGATAGACCGCTCGGCGCCGCCAAGACTGCTGAACCACCGCCGTGGTCGCACTCATCACCCGGCCTCCGACCCGCCGGCAGAAGCCTCGGCCACCACGCCGTGCAGTCGCTGCAGCACGTGCGCGAGCCCTTCCTCCAGGGCACCCGCTTGCTCGGGGCCCAGCCCGGTCACCAGCTGCCGGGCCAACTCCTGGTGCTCGGCCTCCATCCTCGCCATGGCTTGTGCCCCGCGGTCGGTGAGCGTGACCAAGAACGCCCGCCGATCCCCCGGATGCGGCTGGCGCTGCACATACCCGGCCCCTTCCAGGGCATCCACCAGACCCGAGACATTGCGGGCACTGACCTGCAACACCTCTGCCAGAGCCTGCTGGGTGGACGGCCCCCTCCGGTGCAGCTCCCACAACAGATGAGTGCGCGCCGTGGTCAATCCCGTGCCCTCGAAGGCACGAGACATGTCCTGCTGCAGCACAACGGTGACTTCAAGGAGCTGGTCCAGGATTCGGGTGGCATTCGTCATACCGTTACCCTACTTCACATTTACGCGACTTCACCACTTGAAGCGCGGGTGGGCGAGAGGGCCATCAATATTCCTGGGGGAAGCGCAATCCCACATCCACTCCATCCGAAATGGGAATCGGGAGCCCTATTCACGAGACGTCTCGCAACCCATAACTTGTGCTCCATCAGCTGGTCTGTCGAAGGCGTTTCGTTCCGGAGGCCCACACGTCCGATCCATCCCGATTCAAAGCCGCACGCTCGGCCACGAGACGGGCTAGGCGGAAACTGACGATGCTCGTGCTGACATGGCGTCTCATCGCCTCATCTGCGCTCGTCCTTCCCCGTGCGACTGCGATGAGGACCTTCTCCTCGCGGACTGTCTGGGCCCCTGCGGTTCGAACCGTCGCGCGATAGCGCGCGTGAGGCAGCCGACGAGGTCGTCTGCGGTGCCGCTCCCGGTCGAGCGGACCCTGTCGGAGCAGGCACGGGCACCCGGGCCGGTGGGGAGAGAAACGACGACCTCGTGACGGAGTCGGATTCGCCCACCGGCAGCCGCCGCTGACGAGGCGATGCCGGTGCGTTCTGCCGGATCCGGTGACAGAGGGAGTGAACGGGGCAGCAGCGGCGGGTCAGGTCCGCAGGTGGTCGAGCAGGGCGTGCACGATGGGCAGGTCGGCCGGGATCCAGGGGAGGTCGAGGGCGCCGCGGGCGTCCCCCAGCGGGAGCCAGCGCACGGCGAGGTGGTCCTCCCCCATCACGGGCCCCGGGCGGCCGCCGGCCGCCACGGCGGTCCAGACGCGCATCGCCGCGGTGTCCGTGAGCGGCCAGCCCTGGGCGTGCGGGCCGCGCACCTCCGCGAGGAGCTCGACGGCCACGCCGAGCTCCTCGGCGCACTCCCGCACGAGGGCCTGCTCGCAGCTCTCGTCCGGCTCCTGCTTGCCGCCCGGGAACTCCCACAGGCCCCGCAGGGTCTCGGGGTAGGCCCGCTGGGCGGCGAGAAAGGCCGTGGGGCGCTCGGCGTCGTCGAGCAGGGCGGCGCCGACCACCTGGGTGCGGTAGGCGACGGGCAGCGGCGCGGTCATCGGCTCAGCGCCCGCCGTCGGGCGCGGGCCGCCGCTGGGCGCGGGCCGAGGCGTAGAGGCAGACGGTGGCGGCGGTGCCCACGTTGAGGGACTCCGCCCGGCCGTGCACCGGCACGGCGACGCGGTGGTCGGCCAGCGCCTTCTCCTCGGCGGAGAGTCCGCGGGCCTCGTTGCCGAACAGCCACACGGTGGGCCCCGCCAGGTCGTAGCCGGCGCCGACGCCGTCCGCACCGGCGGCGCGGGCGGCCGAGGCGTCCTGGAGCCGGTCGAGGTCGACGTCCCCGTGGCCGTCGGCGGCCAGCACACCGCATCCGGCGGCGCGGGCGGCGCCGAGCAGCGCGGGCAGGTCGGCGCCCACGACCACGGGCAGGTGGAAGAGGGAGCCGGCGGTCGAGCGCACGGTCTTGGGGTTGTAGACGTCCACGCTGCCGGCGGTGAGCACCACCGCGTCCGCCCCCGCGGCGTCCGCCGCCCGCAGCACGGTGCCGGCGTTGCCGGGGTCCTGCACGCGGGCGAGCACGGCCACGAGCCGGGGCCCGGCGGCGAGCACGGTCCCGAGGTCCGCGTCGAGGGGCCGGCACACGGCGACGACGCCCTGCGGGGTCACGGCGTCGCTCATGGCGGCGAGGACCTCCCGCGTCACGAGGCGCACGAACACGGAGCGGTCCCCGGCGACGTGCTCCAGGAGCTCGGCGATGTCGGGGTGGCGGCCCAGGGCGTCCTCGGTGACGTACACGGCGTCCACGCAGGGCGACCCGAGGTGCCGGGCGAGGGCCTCACGGGCGTTCTGCGGGCCCTCGGCGAGGAACAGTCCCCGCTTGGCACGCGCGGAGCGCCCGGCCAGTCCCGCGACGTCCCGGACCCGATCGGCTCGGGGGTTGGACATCGGCTGGGCGGCCAGGCGCTCCGTGAGGTTCACTGCTCCGACTGGGATCAGGCGGCGGCTTCGCGCGGCGCGGAGGTGTCCTCCGGCAGGGCCTTCTTGGCGATCTCGACGAGGCCGGCGAACGCCTTCTCGTCGTTGACGGCCAGCTCGGCGAGCATGCGGCGGTCGACCTCCACCTCAGCGGCCTTGAGGCCCTGGATGAAGCGGTTGTAGGTCAGGCCGTTGGCGCGGGCCGCGGCGTTGATGCGCTGGATCCACAGCCGGCGGAAGTCGCCCTTGCGCTTCCGGCGGTCGTTGTAGCTGTAGACGAACGAGTGGGTGACCTGCTCCTTCGCCTTCCGGTACAGGCGCGAGCGCTGGCCGCGGTAGCCGGAGGCCTGCTCGAGGACGACCCGGCGCTTCTTGTGGGCGTTGACCGCCCGCTTCACACGTGCCACGTGTGTACTCCTTCACTTCGGTCCCGGACCGTGGGCCCGGGAGGTCAAATCTGTGCGGGGCGGGGAGGCTGGCTCCCCGGAGGATGCGAGGGGACTACTTGCCCAGCATCTTCTTGATGACCTTGGCGTCGCCGGGGGCCACGATCTGGTCGGAGGCCAGGCGACGGGTCAGCCGGGAGGACTTGTGCTCCAGGTAGTGGCGGCGGTTGGCCTGCTGGCGCTTCACCTTGCCGGTACCGGTGAGCTTGAAGCGCTTCTTCGCCCCGCTGTGGGTCTTCATCTTCGGCATGTGGGCCGCTCTCCTTACGATTCTTCCGGTGGTGGCCACCGGAGGGCACGACGACGTCCGTCGCACCTCTTCGGCGCCCCCGGGCGCAGCCGGGGCCGGCTGCGCCCCGCGGGGCGTTGTCAGTACTGCTCCGCTCGCGCGGAAGTCCTTGCGGGGCTCAGGCCCGGGGCCCGGGCCTGGCGCCCGGCTTGGGACCGGGGCGGGGTGCCTTCGGCGTCGCCGCCGGGGCCTGAGGCGCAGGGGCCTGGGGAGCCGGCGGCTTCGGGGCGGCCTTCGGCACCGAGGTCTCGACGACCTCGGGCTCGGGGGCCGGTGCCGTCTCCTCGACCTCGGGCTCCGGGGCGGCCTGGGGCGCCGGGGTCTCGACGACCTCGGGGTCGGGTGCCGTCTCCCGGGCCGCGGGCGCCGGGGTCTCGACGACCTCGGGTTCCGGGGCCGGTGCCGTCTCCTCGACCTCGGGCTCCGGTGCCTGCTGCTGCACCGGCTCCTCGGCCTGCCCGGCCCGGTCGCGCAGCTCGGCCGGGAACGCGTCCCCGATCGACTGGGTCACGGGCGCGGCGGAGGAGGTGTCGACCTTGTCCTTCGCCTTGCGCTCGTTGTCGGCCTTCGCCTCGTCGCGCTGCTTCTGGCGGCGCGCCTCGGCCTTGGCCTCGGCCTTGTTCTTCAGCGGGCCCACGACCATCACCATGTTGCGGCCGTCGACCCGGGGGCTCGACTCGACCGCGCCGACCTCCGCGACGTCGTTCGCGAAGCGCTCGAGCAGGCGGACGCCCATCTCGGGGCGCTGCTGCTCGCGGCCGCGGAACTGGATCATGGCCTTGACCTTGTCGCCGGCCCCGAGGAACCGCTTGGCGTGGCCGACCTTGGTCTCGTAGTCGTGGGTGTCGATCTTGAGCCGGAACCGGACCTCCTTGAGGACCGTGTTCGTCTGGTTCTTGCGCGACTCCCGGGCCTTGACGGCGGCTTCGTACTTGTACTTGCCGAAGTCCATGAGCTTGGCCACCGGCGGCTTGGCGTTGGGCGCCACCTCGACCAGATCGAGATCCGATTCGCGGGCCAGCCTCAGTGCGTCCTCGACGCGGACGATGCCGACCTGCTCGCCTGCGGGTCCGACGAGACGGACTTCGGGGACTCGGATTCTGTCATTGATTCGTGGATCGCTAATGCCGTGCTCCTGAAGTTCTGCGTGATCGCCCGGAGGTCTCCGGGGACCTCATGGTCCGGTCCGCAACGAACAAAAGCCCCCGCTGCGGTCGGCAAGCGGAGGCTCATCGGTGCGGCACCCATGGGGTGACGCGCTGCATGACGGAGCGGACGCGGGATGTCCCGGCCGTGCCGTCGTGCGGACGATGTCGTCGCGGACCCGGCAGCCGTGGGCCGGTCCTCCGAGAGGCTCGGGCTCCGTGGCCGGCGCGGGTGGGAGTCTCCTCCACTTGCACACTGCGGACCATCCTAGCCCATGGGCGGCGGGTTCGGGAAACGACGGTCACACCGGCGTCTCACTCGTCCTCGGTGGTGTGCAGGGCCCGGCGGGCCGAGAGCAGCTCCGTCTCCGGCCGGGCGGCCACGAAGCGCTCGACCTCGTCCAGCACCTCGACGATGCGCGCGGCGTCCGCCGCGACCACGGCGGTGCCCACCAGGGTCCGGCGGTGCAGCTCGAGGTGGCCGACCTCCGCGGCGGTCACCGGGAAGCGGCGGCGCAGCTCGGCCACGAGCGGCCGCACCACGGAGCGCTTGCCCTTGCGGGAGTGGACGTCCCCCAGGAGCACGTCGAACTCGATCCACCCGATCCACACGGCGCCCTCGCCTCCTTCCGGCCGGGTCCGGCCCTCCCTGCAGGATAGGCCGGGCGGTCCCCGGCGGTGTGGCAGAGTTGGACCATGACTTCCGAGCACACCTTCCGCTTCGACGACGACGACGCCGCACGCTCCGGCGCGGACATCCCCCGGGAGACGGTCCAGGCCGTCGACGAGCAGATGCGCGACATCGCGGAGGTGCCCGCCATCGAGGTCATCACGACCGCGGCGGTCCACCTCATGAGCGCGGCCGCCGTGAAGTGCGGTCTCGCCGCGGGCGAGGACGCCGACGAGCTCAAGGACCTCGACGAGGCCCGCAAGCTGATCACCGCGCTGGCCGGGTTCGTGACCGCCGCCGCCCCGGAGATCGGCTCGCAGCACGCCGCTCCGCTGCGCGACGGCCTGCGCACCCTCCAGCTCGCGTTCCGCGAGGCATCGCGCTACCCGGACGCCCCGGGCGCGGGCCCCGGCGAGAAGTTCACCGGACCGGTGAACTGAGCGGACGCCGGCGCACCGTCCGACGCGGGCCGGTCCGGGTGCCCCCGGGTCAGCCCGCCGTCGTGAGCCGCAGCTGCATCGAGTCCACGTCCTCCGCGAGGGCCGGCTCGACGCCGAGCCGGGCCTGGAAGCGGGCGACGACGTCGTCCAGCTGCGCCCGGTCCAGGCCGGCCCGCAGGGACAGCACGACCGCGAGCTCGGGCCCCGCCCCGCCGCCCTGGACGACCGCTCCGTCCGCGGCGCGCACGGCCACCCCGTCCCCGGGAGCCGTGCCCACGGCGAGCACGCCGGGCAGTCCGCCGGCGCAGCGCCGGACGGCCTCCGCGACCGCCGGGCTGCGGTAGGAGGGCGTCCAGGGCCTGTCCTGGGCCAGTGCCCAGAGGGCGGGGCGGCGCACGGCGAAGGGGAGGTCCGTCCCGGGGTCCAGGACGAGCAGCTGGGTACCGTCCTTGACCGCGGCCACGGCGGCCCGGCGGACGTCCGTGGCCACGGGCCGGGCCTGGCCGTGCCAGCCCGCGAGCGCCGCCGTGGAGGTGAACACGGGCAGCACCTGCCGGCCGTCCGCGGCACGCAGGGACACGAGCGCCATGTCGGCCTCCTTGTCGGCCACGAGACCGTCCGGCGTGAGCGTCGAGGCGGAGACCTCCGCCACGACGGGCACGAACACCCGGGTCCCCACGAGCGCGGCGACCACGGAGGCCTCGTCCCCCGTCCCGGCGCGCAGGGCGTCGAGGGCCTGCAGGACGGCCGGGGCGGCGGCGCCGTCGTCGTCGGGGAAGCGGTGGGTGTGGCTGGTGCCCTCCCCCAGGTCGCGACCGGCCCAGGCCTGGCCGCCGGTGTCCTCGGTGCCGCCCGCCCCCGCGAGCTGGGCGGCGATGTGGGCGGGCAGCGGCCGCTCCGTCACAGGGCTCCCGGCCGGCCCGCCACGTCGAGGGCCTCTTCCAGGGTGAACCGGCCCGCGTACAGGGCCTTGCCCACGATCGCTCCCTCGACGCCCGAGGGCACGAGGGTGCGCAGGGCCGCGAGGTCGTCGAGGGAGGAGATGCCCCCGGAGGCGACCACGGGCTTGTCGGTGCGGGTCGCGACCTCCTGCAGCAGCCCGAGGTTGGGGCCCTTGAGGGTGCCGTCCTTGGTGACGTCGGTGACGACGTAGCGGGCGCAGCCGTGCTCCTCGAGGCGGTCCAGGACCTCCCAGAGGTCGCCGCCCTCCTGGGTCCAGCCGCGGGCGGCGAGGACGGTCCCCCGCACGTCGAGGCCCACCGCGATGACGTCGCCGTGCTCGGCGATGACCTTCTGCGTCCACTCGGGGTTCTCGAGGGCCGCGGTGCCCAGGTTGATCCGTGCGGGGTCCAGGGACAGGGCCCGCTCGAGCGAGGCGTCGTCGCGGATGCCGCCGGACATCTCGACCTTCAGCGCGAGCTCGGCGGCCACGCGGCGCAGCACGTCGATGTTGTCGCCGCGGCCGAAGGCGGCGTCGAGGTCCACCAGGTGGATCCACTCGGCGCCGGCCTCCTGCCACGCGAGGGCGGCCTCGAGCGGGTCGCCGTAGCCCGTCTCGGAGCCGGCCTCGCCCTGGACGAGGCGCACGGCCTGGCCGTCCGCGACGTCGACGGCGGGCAGCAGCTGGAGGCGGGGGGTCTCGCTCGGGGACATGGGGTCTTCCTTCTCGGGGTTCGGGGTTCGGGGTCTCGGACAGGAGGGCGGGGTGCTCAGCGGCCCTGGAACCAGGCGTACCAGCCGTAGCCCACCATGGCGGCGGCCGTCAGCGCCAGGAGCACGACCGTCCAGCGGGGCTTCGCCTGCTGGTGGAAGGAGATGGCGCCTCCGGCGACGAACGCGCCGAGCACCATGACGACGACGGCGAAGCTCACGCGGCGCCGTCCTGGTCCGCCAGCGTGGGCCGGCCGGCCAGGGTGTCCCCGCCCAGGGGGTCGCCGGCCTTGAGGTGGTCCAGGCGACCCGTGCGCGGCAGGGTGCCCAGCCAGTTGCGCAGCAGCCGGATGCCGGCCTCGGAGGACTTCTCCGGGTGGAACTGGGTGGCGCACAGGGCGCCGTTCTCGACCGCCGCGACGAACCGCCCGCCGTGGTCCGACCAGGTGACCTGCGGCGGCCGCATCTTCTCGATGCTCTGCGGGAAGTCCCACGCCTGCACGCCGTAGGAGTGCACGAAGTAGAACCGCTCGTCCTCGATCCCCCGGAAGAGCACCGAGTCCTCCGGCGGCTCCACCGTGTTCCAGCCCATGTGCGGGACCACGTCGGCCTTGAGGCGCTCGACGACGCCGGGCCACTCGCCCATGCCCTCGGCCTCCTGGCCGTGCTCCACCCCGGACTCGAAGAGGACCTGCAGGCCCACGCAGATGCCCAGCACGGGGCGGCCGCCGGCCAGTCGTCGGCCGATGAGGCGGAGCCCGTCGACGGAGCGCAGTCCGTCCATCACGGCGGCGAAGGCCCCGACGCCCGGGACCACGAGGCCGTCGGCGTCGAGCACCGCCTCGGGGTCGGCGCTGAGGACCACGTCCGCGCCGGCGGCCTCGAGCGCGCGCACGGCCGAGCGCACGTTGCCGGCGCCGTAGTCGAGGACCGTGACGGTCGGCCGGGTGCCGCCGTCGGTCGTGGCGGTGCCGTCGGTGCTCACAGGGCTCCCTTCGTGGACGGGATGCCGCGCACCCGGGGATCGGGCTCCACGGCCTGACGGAGGGCGCGGGCCAGGGCCTTGAACTGGGCCTCGGCGATGTGGTGGGGGTCCCGGCCGGCCAGCAGCGTGACGTGCAGGCAGATGCCGGCGTGGTGGGCCAGGGACTCGAAGACGTGCTGGACCATGGAGCCGGTGAAGTGCCCGCCGATGAGGTGGTACTGCTGGCCCTCCGGCTCGCCGGTGTGCACCGCGTAGGGCCGGCCGGAGATGTCGACCACGGCGTTGGCCAGGGCCTCGTCCAGCGGGACGGTGGCCTCGCCGAAGCGGCGGATCCCGGCCTTGTCGCCCAGCGCCCGGCGCAGGGCGTCGCCGAGGACGATCGCGGTGTCCTCGACGGTGTGGTGGACGTCGATGTGGGTGTCGCCGGTCGCCCGGATCCGCATGTCGATCAGCGAGTGCTTCGACAGGGCGGTCAGCATGTGGTCGTAGAACGGCACGGAGGTGTCGATGTCGTTCTCGCCGGTGCCGTCGAGGTCGATCTCGACGGACACCGTGGACTCGCTCGTGCGCCGCTCCAGGGTGGCGCGGCGGGGCGCACGGGTGGTGGTCTGGTCGCTCATTCGGTGGGAACTCCTCGCGGGCGCGGCACGGCCGTCGGCGGGCCGCGGGTGGACCGGTCCGGGCCGCGCGGCGGCGCCCCGGGTCCGGTGGTGGTGGTCTGCTTCCATGCTATCCGGGTCGGGGGGACCCCGGCCCCGGGTCCCTCAGCCGCCGGAGACGATCCGCTCCACACTGGTCAGGAACGCGGTGGTCTCGTCCTCGGTGCCGGCGGTGACGCGCAGGTGGCCGGGGATCCCGACGTCCCGCACGAGCACCCCGTCCTCGAGCAGCGCCTCCCACACGGCCCGGGAGTTCCCCATGCCGCCGAAGAACACGAAGTTCGAGTCGGACTCGGCCGGCTCGAGCCCGAGCCGCTTGAGCTCGTCGACGATCCGGTCGCGCTGCATCTTGATGTCCTCCACGTTGGCCAGCAGCGACCCCGAGTGGCGCAGCGCCGCCAGGGCCGTGGCCTGGGTGACGGCCGAGAGGTGGTACGGCAGCCGGACGAGGCGTACGGCGTCGGCGACCTCGGGCGCCGCCGCGAAGTAGCCCAGGCGGGCGCCGGCGAGCGCGAACGCCTTGCTCATGGTGCGGGAGACGATCAGGCGGGGCCGGCCCTCGAGCAGCGTGAGTGCGGTGGGGGTGCCGCCGTGGGAGAACTCGGCGTACGCCTCGTCCACCACCACGACCGTGCGGAACTCCTCCCCCGCCTCGTACACGGCGGTGACCACGTCCGTGCCCAGCGCCGTGCCCGTCGGATTGTTGGGCGAGCAGAGGAAGACGACGTCCGGGCGGTGCCGGCGCACCTGCTCGGCCGCGGACTCCGTGGACAGGCCGAAGTCCGCCGCACGCTCCCCCGCCACGAAGCCGGTGTGCGTCCCGGAGGCCAGCAGCGGGTACATCGAGTAGGTGGGGACGAAGGTGAGCAGGGTGCGGCCGGGACCGCCGAAGGCCTGCAGGATCTGCTGGAGGATCTCGTTGGAGCCGTTGGCCGCCCACAGGTTCCCGGGCCCGAGCCCGTGGCCGAGGTACGTGGCGAGCTCCTCGCGCAGGGCGGTGAACTCGCGGTCCGGGTACCGGTTGAGGGCCCGGGCCGCCTCGGTGACCTCCTGCACGATCGCCGCGTGCACGTCCGCCGGGACCGGGTGGGTGTTCTCGTTGGTGTTGAGCGCCACGGCGACGTCGAGCTGCGGAGCGCCGTACGGCGTCCTGCCGCGCAGGTCGTCGCGGAGCGGGAGGGCGTTGAGTCGGTCCAGGTTCTGCGTCACCCGGACAGTTTAGTGCTCCGGCCGGGTGCCTCGGCCCAGGGACCTCGTCCGGCTCGTGCCGGGCCTTCCGCCGCGCCTGTCTGCTCCGGCCGTCGCCCCCTGCACCGGCCGTCGTCCGCTGCGCCGGCCATGGCCCACCACGCCGGCGGGCCTCTGCTCCGGCAGCCGGCTCCGGCGCCCTGTGCCGGCGCGGGCCCTGGCCTCCTGCTCGGGGCGGGCGGCTCAGGCGGCCGGGACCTCGAGGAGCTGGCCGGCCACGAGCACGGAGCTGTCCAGGTCGTTGAGCTCCACGATCTCGTCCATGACCTCCCGCGGGTCCCGGTCCGGGTCGGCGGTCACGGCGAGCTCCCACAGGCTCTGCCCGGGGAACACGGTGGTCTGCTCGGTGCCGGAGCCCGGCACGGGCTCGCTCGTGGCGGTGGCCGTGGACGGGACGAGGAAGATCACGGCCAGCACGACCAGGGCGGCGGAACCGGCGAGGACGGGCAGTCCCAGGAACACGAGGCGGCCGCGGCGGGTCAGGGTCAGCGGGGTGCGGGAGCCGGAGCGCGCGGGGCGGGCCCGCCGGAGGGCGCGGCCGAGGCCTCGGGCGGATCCTGCGGACTCGCGGCGGCGGGCGACGACGGCGCTGAGGGTGGCACTGGCACTCATGACATGAACTCCTTGACGTTCCCGCACGGGGCGGGCGATCTCGAACTCCGGTCCGGTCGACGGCCCGTCGGGGCCTGCATTCGATCGAACATACTTTCGAATACCGATGACCCATGTCTAGCACGTGTCTGCGAACCCTGTCGACAACCGCTCGTACATATGTTTGAAGACACACGGCGTGTCGCCTAGGCTGGGGGCATGTTCGGGCCTCGGGCCGGTGCGCGCTTCGAACCCCCGGCGCCTGCCGACCGGGTCCCATGGAACCACCCGGGTCCGACATCGGAACCGGGTCCGCGCACACCGGCGGCGGCACCGGCCGCCGGACGGGAAAGGACGACGCTCCCATGGCCCAGCCCCCCACTCCCGACGACGCCCGCGCGCGGACGGCACGCCCCGGAGCGCGCTCGCGCAGCCGCGGCCTCACCGTGCGGCAGCGCACGATCCTCGAGGCCATCCAGCGCTCCATCGCCGAGCACGGCTATCCGCCGTCCATGCGGGAGATCGGTGACCTCGTGGGCCTGGCCTCGCTCTCGAGCGTCACCCACCAGCTCTCGCAGCTCGAGAAGCTGGGCTACCTGCGCCGCGATCCCAAGCGTCCGCGGGCGATGGAGGTGCTCACGCCCCTGCAGCTGCACGGGGGCACCGCACCGGAGCCCTCCGAGCCGCCGCGCGGGGCCGGCGCGGCCGAGCCGGACGGCTCCGCCCGCCCTGCCGCCCGTTCCGCGGTGGCCGAGCTGTCCACCTCCGCGGACGTGACGATGGTCCCCCTGGTCGGCCACATCGCCGCGGGCGGGCCGATCACGGCCGAGCAGGCCGTCGAGGACGTCCTCGCCCTGCCGCGCCAGCTGGTCGGGCACGGCGAGCTGTTCATGCTGCGGGTCAAGGGCGACTCGATGATCGACGCCGCGATCTGCGACGGCGACTGGGTGGTGGTGCGCCGGCAGAGCGCCGCCGACAACGGTGACATCGTGGCGGCGCTGCTCGACGACGAGGCGACCGTCAAGACCTTCCGCCAGCGGGACGGCCACACCTGGCTGCTGCCGCAGAACACGCGGTACGAGCCGATCCTCGGCGACCACGCCACCGTGATGGGCAAGGTCGTCTCGGTGCTGCGCAGCCTCTGACCCGCCGCACCCCGGGCGCCCGGACCCTCCGACGGAGGGCCCGGGCGCCGTTGCGTCCGGCCCGGATCGTCCCGGCGCAGGTCTCCCCCGGGACAGGTCTCCCCCGGCGGACTCGTCCTCAGCCCGAGGACAGGCGCTGCAGCGCCCCGAGCACCACGGACCGGTCCGTGGTGGTCCACAGCGGCGGCAGGGTTCCCCGCAGGAAGCCGCCGTAGCGGGCGGTCGCGATCCGGGAGTCGAGGATCGCCACGACACCGCGGTCCCCGCCGGCACGGATGAGCCGCCCGGTCCCCTGGGCGAGCCGCACCGCCGCGTGCGTCGCGGAGACGGACATGAACCCGTTGCCGCCCGCCCGTTCCGCGGCGCGGCTCCGGGCGCTCGCGAGCGGGTCGTCCGGCCGCGGGAAGGGGATCCGGTCGATCATCACCAGCCGGCACGAGGCACCGGGCACGTCGACGCCCTGCCACAGGCTCATCGTGCCGAAGAGGCTGGTCGCGGGGTCGTCGGTGAACTCCTGCACGAGTCCCGCCAGCGAGGACTCCCCCTGGCAGAGGATCGGCAGGTCGGTGCGCGCGCGGAGGGCCTCGGCCGCCTCCTCCGCCGCCCGGCGGGAGGAGAAGAGCCCCAGGGCGCCACCCCGCGAGGCCTCGAGCAGCGCCAGCATCTCGTCCAGCTGGGCCGGGGTGAGGCGGCGGCCGGGCTTCTCCAGGTGCTTGGCGAGGTAGAGGATGCCCTGTCTCGGGTAGTCGAACGGGCTGCCGACGTCCACGCCCTCCCAGCGCGGGGCGCCCTCGCCCCGGAGTCCCAGGGCGCCGGCGGCGGAGTCGAAGGACGCGCCGACGGACAGGGTCGCCGAGGTGAGGACCACGGTGCGGCCGTCGAAGAGACCCTCCCGCAGGGTGCCCGCCACGCTCAGCGGCGCCACGTGCAGGGTCGCCGGGTCGGAGTCCTCGGCGGCGACGTAGCCGCGGCCGGGCTCCCAGCCGCCCTGCCGGGAGATCCACAGCACCTCACGGTGCTCGTCGGCGGCGAGGATCCGCTCGGCCAGGTCGAGGACGTCGCTCACCCGGGAGCGGGCCATCTGCCGGCCGGCGTCCCCGTCCTTTTCCCCGGCACCGGCCTTGGACTCGGTCATGACGGTGCGGGCGGCGTCCCGGATCTGGGCCACCGCCGCCGCCTGGGCGTCCTCGAGGCCCCGGTGCAGCAGCTCGGCCGGCGCGCCCATCAGGGCGGCCTCGAGATTGGCGGCCCCGGCCGTGAGGGAGTCGGGGCTCGCGGAGGTGTGCTTGCGCACCGACGCGGCCGCCGAGCGCACCATCGCCGCGGAGAGCTGGCCGGTGACGGCGCCCGTCACCCGGTCCTGGAGCTCGTGGGCCTCGTCGATGACCACGACGTCGTGCTCCGGCAGCACGGTGATCCCCTCGAACGCGTTGATCGCGAGCAGGGCGTGGTTGGTGATGACGATGTCCGCTTCGCCGGCGCGCTGCTTCGCGAGCTCGGCGAAGCAGTCCTCGAAGAGCGGGCAACTGCGCCCCAGGCACTCCTTGGCCGTGACCGACACCTGACGCCAGGCGCGGTCGCTGACGCCCGGGAGCACCTCGTCCCGGTCCCCCGTCCCGGTGGACCGGGCCCACTCGCGCAGCCGCTGGACCTCCTGGCCGAGCCGCCCGGGGTTCTCGGCGGCCTCCGGCTGCGGGGCACCGGGGTGCGGGGCGGCGTCGGGCAGGGCGAAGAGCGCTCCCGGATCGTCGTCGGAGGGATAGCCGCCCTCGAGCTTGTGCAGGCACGCGTAGTTGCTGCGGCCCTTGAGCAGCGCCACGTCCACGTCCCGCTCCAGCTCGCCCTCGAGGGCGGCCAGCAGGCGCGGGACGTCCCGTCCCACGATCTGCGACTGCAGGGCCAGCGTCGCGGTGGCCACGACCACGGGCTTGTCGGCGTGCTGGGCGTGCTCGACGAGCGGGGCCAGGTACGCGAGGGACTTGCCGGTGCCGGTGCCCGCCTGGACCAGCAGGTGTCGCCCGCGGTCGAGGGCCTCGGCCACCTTGGCCGTCATCAGGCGCTGCCCGTCCCGCACCTGCCCGCCCATCGCGGTCACGGCGGTGTCGAGCAGGGCCAGCGCGTCCTGCGCCCCGGGCAGCGTCTCGGGGCGCACCCCGGAGACGTCCTGCCCGGACTCGTCCACGAAGGCGGCCGGCACGGGCTCAGGCGCTCTCGGCGCCGAAGCCGGGAGCGTGCTCGGGGGCGAACTCCGCGAGCTCGGCCGCGAGGTCCTCGCGGACCTTCACGAGCAGGTGCGTGCCCTCGGGCAGGTGCTCGGTGCGCAGGATCTCCGCGTCCCAGTCGTGCAGGCGGCTGACCACGTCGCCGCGCTGGTAAGGGACGAGGAGGTCCAGCACCGTCTCCGGACGCGGGATGGACTCGCTGATCCGCTGCCGCAGCTCCTCGATGCCCTCGCCCGTGCGGGCCGAGACCACGACCACGTTGCGCTCGCGCTGCCGGATCCGCTCGACCACGAAGGGGTCGGCCGCATCCACCTTGTTCAGCGCGATGATCTCCGGGATGTTCTGGGCGTCGATGTCCGTGAAGACCTGGCGCACGGCGCGGATCTGGCCCTCCGGGTCGGGGTGCGAGGCGTCCACCACGTGCAGGACGAGGTCGGAGTCGGCGACCTCCTCCAGGGTGGAGCGGAACGCCTCGACGAGCTGCGTGGGCAGCGACCGCACGAAGCCGACCGTGTCCGCGAGCGTGTAGCCGATGCCGTCCGGCGTCTGCGCGCGGCGGACGGTGGGGTCCAGGGTGGCGAACAGGGCGTTCTCGACGAGCACGCCGGCGTCGGTGAGCCGGTTGAGCAGCGAGGACTTGCCCGCGTTGGTGTAGCCGGCGATCGCCACGGACGGCACGGAGTTGCGGCGGCGGTTGAGCCGCTTCGTCTCGCGCGCCGGCTTCATGGCCGCGATCTCCCGGCGGAGCTTGGCCATGCGGGTGCGGATGCGGCGGCGGTCCAGCTCGATCTTGGTCTCACCGGGTCCGCGGGAGCCGATGCCCTCACCGGCGGCGGCGCGACCGCCCGCCTGACGGGACAGGGACTCGCCCCAGCCGCGCAGTCGCGGGAGCAGGTACTCGAGCTGGGCGAGCTCGACCTGCGCCTTGCCCTCCTTCGACTTGGCGTGCTGGGCGAAGATGTCGAGGATCAGGCCGGTGCGGTCGATGACCTTGACCTGCACGACGTCCTCCAGCCCGCGCCGCTGGGAGGGGGCGAGCTCGGAGTCGACGACGACGGTGTCCGCGCCGGTCGCGGCGACGATGTCCCGCAGCTCCTTGGCCTTGCCCGAGCCCAGGTACGTGGCCGGGTCCGGCTTGGTCCGGCGCTGGACGATGCCGTCGAGCACCTCGGAGCCGGCGGTCTCGGCGAGCGCCGCCAGTTCCCGCAGGGAGTTCTCGGCCTCGGCGAGCGTGCCCTCGGTCCACAGCCCGGCCAGCACCACGCGCTCGAGGCGCAGCTGGCGGTACTCGAGCTCGGTGACGTCCTCGAGCTCGGTGGACAGACCGGCGACGCGGCGCAGGGCGCGGCGCTCCTCGAGGTCCTGCTGACCGCCGTCGTGGACGGTGTGCCCGTCCCCGGCGTCGGCGAGCTCGCGGGCCCGGCCGGCGAGCCGGCCCGTCGCCGCGGATTCGCTTTCGGGGGCCGGGACCTGGCCGGCGGCCTGCTCCCGGGCGCGCGCCCGGGACAGCACCCGTTCGACGACGTCCTCCAGGTCCTGCCGGCTCAGGCCGTTCCCGGGCTCCGCGTCGGTGCGGGGCTCGGCAGGGGTTTCACGGGGGTGGGTCATGGTGCCTTTCGGAACGAGCTGCTGATCGGTCAAGTCTAGTGGTGGCGCCGGACATCCCGGCGGCGCGGGGCGTCGCGGCCGGGCGGGCTCCACGGTGCGGGCCCGGCGTGCGCGGTCGGTAGCATGGGGCGCTATGGCACCGCGTTCCGACTCCCCCGATCCCGTGGCCGGCCCGGCGACCCCGAACCCGGGGACCGAGCACTACTTCTCCGAGGATCCCTCGGCACCCGAGGTGCGGCGCTCCGTGACGGTCCGCCTGCGGGGGCGGGAGGTCGTGCTGCAGACCTCCAACGGGGTGTTCAGCCCGCGAGGTCTCGACAGGGGAACGTCCGTGCTGCTGGAAAATGTTCCCGATCCGGCGGGCGCGGAGCTGCTGGACCTCGGCTGCGGCTGGGGACCGGTCGCCCTGAGCCTGGCGGGGTCCGCCCCGGGCTCCCGCGTCACGGCCGTGGACGTCAACGAGCGCTCCCTCCGGCTGACCCGGGACAACGCCGCGGCCCTGGGGCTGCCCGGCGTCGAGGCGCTGCTCCCGGAGCAGGTGCCGCCCGAGCGCCGCTTCGACACCATCTGGTCCAATCCGCCCATCCGGATCGGCAAGCAGCAGCTGCACGAGCTGCTCCTGCAGTGGCTGCCGCGGCTCGCCGCCGGCGGCACGGCGTGGCTCGTCGTGCAGAAGAACCTGGGCGCCGACTCGCTGCAGAAGTGGCTCTCGACCGCGCTGGGCGACGGGTTCCGGGTCTCCCGGCACACGACCGACAAGGGGTTCCGGGTCCTGCTCGTCGAACGCGGGTCCTGAGCGGTCGCGCCGCGGTCCTCAGACGAACGTGCCGTCGGCCACGAGCACGGCCGGCCCGGCCAGCACCACGTGCTCGGTGCCGTCGGGTGCCGGGACGAACGTCACGGAGACGACCCCGCCGGGCACCTGCACGAGCCACTGGTCCGGCGCCGTGGCGCCGCCCCAGAAGCGGGTCGCGGCGGCGGCAGCGCACGCCCCGGTGCCGCAGGACTGCGTCTCGCCCACGCCCCGCTCGTGCACGCGCATCCGCACCCGGCCCACGCCGTCGTCGTCGCCGTCCGCGGGCACCACGAACTCCACGTTGGTCCCGTCCGCGGGCTCCGGGCGCACGGCGGGGGCGGTGAACAGCTCGAGCTGGTCGAGCTTCTCCCCCTCCGCGAGCGCCACGACGGTGTGCGGGTTGCCCATGCCGATCGACAGCGCGGGGCGGGGCACCTTGAGCCCTTGAGCGGTCACGACGGCGTCCGAGCCGCGGGAGCGGGCCGTCTCCCCGTCGAGGAAGGTCCACGGGCCCATGTCCACCGCGTAGCCGGAGTCGGTGCGGGCCACGGTCCTCACGCCGGCGCGGGTGCCGATGCGCAGCACGTCCCCCTCGGGGACCTCGACGAGGCCCCGCTGGACCAGGTAGTGGACGAACACCCGCACGCCGTTGCCGCACATCTCCGCGACGGAACCGTCGTTGTTGCGGTAGTCCATGAACCACTCGGCGTCGGGGGCCGACGCCAGGACCGCCCGCCCCTCAGGGAGCGCCTCCGAGCGCACGGCGCGGATCAGCCCGTCCCCGCCGATGCCGCGGTGGCGGTCGCAGACCAGGGTGACCAGCTCGGCGTCCAGGGCCAGCTCGGCGTGCGGGTCGCTCAGCAGCACGAAGTCGTTGCCCGTGCCGTGTCCCTTCGCGAAGGCGCGGCCGCGCAGCTCCCCCCAGGGGGCGGCGTCCGGCGCGGTCACGGCGTCCGGCCCACCGGCGGTGTCGGCGGCGCTGTCCGGGTCGGCCGTCGGACGCGGGGCGGGAGCCGGGCGGGCGGTCGAGGGCGCGGCGGGAGCGGGGCGGGCGGTCGAGGGCTGGGCGGAAGTCACCCGGCCATGATACGCGGCCCCCGCCGGGGGCCTGCCGGCCGTCACCGCCGGTCCACGCTCCGCGCGGCCGGTCAGGCCGGGGCCGCGGCCCGGTCGACGACCTGCACGGCCCGCTCCACGAGACCGGGCCCGGACGGATCGAGCCAGTGCACGCGCGGGTCGGCCCGGAACCACGTGAGCTGGCGGCGGGCGAACCGGCGGGTGGCCACCACGGTCGCCTCGACCGCCTCCTCCACGGTGGCGCGCCCGTCCAGCACGTCGAGGAACTGCCCGTAGCCCAGGGCGCGGGACGCCGTGCGGCCCTCGCGCAGCCCGCGCTGTGCGAGCCCGTGCACCTCGGCTTCCAGGCCGGCCTCCACCATGGCTCCGACCCGGCGTGCCAGCCGGGTGCGCAGCTCGGCGCGGTCGACGTCGAGGCCCAGCTGCACCGTGGGCTGCACGTACTCGCGGCGGGGCATGAACGAGGTGAACGGGCGGCCCGTCAGCTCCCACACCTCGAGGGCGCGCACCAGCCGCCGCTCGTCCCGCAGGCGCGCGGCGGACTCGGGATCCACCTGACGCAGCCGTTCCCGCAGGGCGCCCGGACCCCGCTCGGCGAGCTCGCCCTCGATCCGTGCCCGCACCGAGGGGTCGGTGCCGGGCAGCTCCAGCACGTCGAGGGCCGCGCGCACGTACAGCCCCGATCCGCCCACCACCACGGGGACCCGGCCGCGGGAGCGGATCTCGGCGATGCACGTCCGCGCGGCGCGCTGGAAGTCCGCCACGGACGCCTCCTCCGTGACGTCCAGGACGTCGAGCAGGTGGTGCGGCACACCGCGCCGCTCCTCGGCGGTCGCCTTGGCGGTGCCGATGTCCATGCCCCGGTAGAACTGCATGGAGTCGGCGTTGACGACCTCTCCGTCCAGCCGCAGCGCCAGCTCGACGCCCAGGGCGGTCTTGCCGGAACCGGTGGGGCCGACGACCGCGACGACGGGCCGGTCCGAGCCGGTCACCGGACGGGCAGGCCCGGCATGCCCAGGCTCACGGGCCGCGGGCCGGCAGCACCCGGGGCCGCGGGGACACCGCAGGACTCGGCCTGACGGCGGTCCCAGGCGTCCCCGGCCCGCGAGCGCCGCAGCGCGTACTCCTGCGGGGAACGGGGGTCGGCGATGAGGTGGTAGGCGGCGGCGCCGGTCACGACGACCGTCACGAAGTCCCCGGGCCGCGGGGCCTCGGCGCCGTCCGGGACGGTGAAGTGCACGAGCCGCTGGTCCCGCGCGCGCCCCGAGAGCCGGTGGGTCTGCCCGGACTTCCGGCCCGCCTCCGCGGTGACGAGCAGCTCGACCTGCCGCCCGACGACGCCCCGGTTCTCCTCCGCCGCGATCCGGTCCTGCAGGGCCACGAGCCGCTCGAAGCGCTCCTGCACCACGGCCTTGGGCACCTGGTCCGCCATCTCGCCCGCCGGGGTGCCGGGGCGGACGGAGTACTGGAACGTGTACGCCGAGGAGAAGCGCGAGGCGGCCACGACGTCCAGGGTGGCCTGGAAGTCCTCCTCGGTCTCTCCCGGGAAGCCCACGATGATGTCCGTGGTGATCGCGGCCTCCGGGATGCGCTCGCGGACGGTGTCCAGGATGCCGAGGAACCGCTTCGAGCGGTAGGAGCGCCGCATCTCCTTGAGGATCCGGTCGGACCCGGACTGCAGGGGCATGTGCAGCTGCGGCATGACGTTCGGGGTCTCCGCCATGGCGTCGATGACGTCGTCCGTGAACGCCGCGGGGTGCGGGCTCGTGAAGCGCACGCGCTCCAGGCCCTCGATCCCCCCGCACGCGCGCAGCAGCTTGGCGAACGCCCCGCGATCGCCGAACTCGACGCCGTAGGAGTTCACGTTCTGCCCCAGGAGGGTGACCTCGACCGCTCCGTCGTCGACGAGCGCCTGCACCTCGGCGAGCACCTCCCCGGGCCGGCGGTCCTTCTCCTTGCCGCGCAGGGACGGGACGATGCAGAACGTGCACGTGTTGTTGCAGCCCACGGAGATCGACACCCAGCCCGAGTAGGCGCTGTCCCGCTTGGTGGGCAGCGTCGAGGGGAAGACCTCGAGGGCGTCGAGGATCTCCAGCTGCGCCTCGGCGTTGTGCCGGGAGCGCTCCAGCAGCGTGGGTAGCGAGCCGATGTTGTGGGTGCCGAAGACGACGTCGACCCACGGGGCGCGCTCGAGGATCGTGTCCTGGTCCTTCTGCGCCAGACATCCGCCCACGGCGATCTGCAGGTCCTTGTTGCGCTGCTTGGCGGGCACGAGCTGGCCCAGGTTGCCGTAGAGCTTGTTGTCGGCGTTCTCCCGCACGGCGCACGTGTTGAAGACCACCAGGTCCGGCTCGCCGCCCGCGGCGGGGACGTAGCCGGCGGCCTCGAGCAGACCGGTGATCCGCTCCGAGTCGTGGACGTTCATCTGGCATCCGAAGGTGCGCACCTCGTAGGAGCGCGGTCCGGGGGTGCCGGAGGACGCGGTCGGGACCGGGGACAGGGCTGCGGGGGTCGACATCACCGGTCGATTCTACGGGCCGGGGGCCGTTCCCGTCCCGTCCGCGACGGAGCACGCGCCCGGCCGCTCGTTCGCGGACACACCGGCGCGCCGGCGGCGGGGCACGCACGCGCCCCGGTCACGGGCTCTCCGGGCAGGCTCCGCCCATCTCGTCGGCCGCTCCCGGGGCACCGGAGCGCGCCTCGAGCTCGTCCTTGACGACGGCGAAGGCCAGCCCGGGCGGGTAGCCCTTCCGCCCGAGCATCCCGACCAGCCGCCGCACGGCCCTGTCCCGTGCGGCGCGGTCCGTCAGGTCCAGCTCCGCCGGGAGCTTGCGGCGCACCAGCTCGGCGGCGTCCTCCCGCTCGTCCTCGTCCGTCCGCTGCTCGAGCGCCGACTCGGCGATCTCCCCCGTGACGCCGCGGGTGGCGAGCTCCCTCCGGATCGCGGAGCGGGAGAGCTTGCGGGAGGTCGCCCGGGAGCGGACGTAGAGCTGCGCGTACTGGGCGTCGTCGACGAGGTCGACCTCCTCGAACCGGTCCAGCACCTCCCGGGCGACGTCCTCGGGGACGTTGCGGTCGGCGAGCTTGTCCTCGAGCTGCTTGCGGCTCTTGGCCGAGGCGGTGAGCTGGCGCAGGACGATCGCCCGCGCCACCTCCCGGGGGTCGGGTTCGGGATCCTGCGCCGG
>NZ_JBISWJ010000034.1:0-33026 GCF_044462225.1 Kocuria kalidii
CCGCCCTTCTGGGTTCGCAAAAACAGAGGCTCGGTGGTGTGCGGCCCGGGGTGACGAGCCGGGTCGGCGGCGACCCGTCGGCGGCCGAGAGCGCCCCACTCCTGCAGGCGGGGCCCCTCGGCCGCGACGGCGGCCCACCATCTGCGCAATGGGCGCAACACACGTCGCGATGCGCAACGATCTGTGTGACATGAGTCTCGGGGGGATCGTCCTCCCTGTCAAGGAACGTCGCGGAGGGGGCCTCCGTGCAGGGGAGACCTCGCACCTCCGTCCGCCACCTCGACGCGCTCGTCCGCCGGCGCACGAGCGTCGACGGCCGCCCCGGCCGCACGTGCCGCCCAGGGGCGGTTCGTGGACGTGGAACGCGTCCGGGTTCACCGCTCCCGGCACCACCGCCGACAGTGCCGCCTCAGCGTGGGCGAACCCGTGCTGGGACCGGTGGCGGGGCGTGCGGTCCCTGCGTCAGGTCGCCGGCGCCGGGCTGCCCCTCACGCCTCGGCGGCCACGGCCCGCCCGATCGTCTCGCGGAGGATCTCGCTGGTGCCCCCGAAGATCGTCAGCAGGCGGGACGCGAGGTAGGCCTGCGCCACCGGGTAGTCGAGGATGTAGCCGTACCCGCCGTGCAGCTGGAGGCACCGGTCCGTGACGGACTTCGCCCGCTCGCCGGCCCAGTACTTGGCCTTGGACGCCCCGACCACGTCGAGGGCCCCCGCGTTGAACGCGTGCACCGCCCGCTGCACGTAGGCCTCCGTGACCTCCACCTCGACCGTCAGCTCCGCGAGCTCGAAGCGGGTGTGCTGGAAGTCGAGCACCCGGGAGCCGAAGGCCGTGCGTCCGCCCGTGTACCGGAGGGTGCTCTCCAGGGTCGAGCGGGCGACGGCGCTCGCGGCCACGGCGACCGCCAGCCGCCCCTGCGGCAGCGCCTGCTGGATCTGCCGCAGCCCGCCGCCCTCGGCCCCGACCAGGTTCGCGGCGGGGACCCGGACGTCCTCGAAGAACAGCTCGGCGGTGTCCGAGGCCCTGACCCCCATCTTGTCGAGCTGCTTGCCGGTCTCGTAGCCGGGGGAGTCCGCCTTGTGCACCAGGAACAGGCTGAAGCCGTCCTCCGCGGCGCGACCGGTGCTTCCGTCCGTGCGCGCCAGGACCAGGGCGGCGTCCCCGCTGATCCCGTTGCCGATGAACGTCTTCTGGCCGGTGAGCACCCAGTCCCCGCCGTCGCGCACGGCCCGGGTGCGCACCCCGCGCAGGTCGGAGCCCGCGTCCGGCTCCGTCCAGGCCACGGAGGTGACGAGCTCGCCCGTGAGCATGGGCGGCAGCCACCGCTGCTTCTGCTCGTCGGTGCCGTGGGCGAGCAGGTGAGGCAGCACCCAGTCGTCGTGCAGGTGCAGGGCCAGGGCCACCCCGAGGGCGCCCCGCCGGACCAGCTCCTCGTCGAGCACGGCGCGGAACCGGTAGTCCGTCAGGCCCATGCCCCCGAACTCCTCGGGCACGGCGAGGCCGAGCAGTCCCGCCTCGCCGGCGGCCGTCCACAGGCTGCGGGGCATCAGGTGCTGGGCGTCCCACGCGGCGTAGTGCGGCGCCACCTCACGGTGCGTGAACTCGCGGGCCGCCTCCCGGAACTCCTCGTGCTCCTCCTCGTAGAACGGCCGATCGGCCGGGGTCCCGGTCACGGCGTGCCTCCTGTGCTGGTCGGGGTCGGGGCGAACGCGGTGCGCAGTGCGGCCCAGGCCATCTCCTCGAGGGGGGCCCGGGCTGCGTCGAGGCGTCCCGGCTCCTGCGGCGCGCGCAGCCGCCGCGCTGACCGCAGGGAGTGGGGGGTCGAGTTGACGAGCCCGAAGACGGCCTGGGCGCGCAGGGTGACCTCCATGACGTCGCGCGCGGGGGCCAGCTCGCGCAGGGCGTCCACCCACAGCGTCACGTAGTCGCGCTGCAGGGCGCGGACGGTGCGGCGGTCCTCCTCGGTGAGGTTCGGCAGCTCCCGGTCCTGCACCACGATCACGGCGGGACGGTGCAGTGCGAAGTCCACCTGGACGGAGATCAGCGCCCGCAGCCGCCGGGCCGGCTCGGGGGTGCGGGCCACCACCTCGCGGCCCCGGTCGAGGAGATCGGCGCTGACCTCGAGGAGGATCGCGCCCAGGACGGCCTGCTTGCTCGGGAAGTGCCGGTAGACCGCCGGACCGCTGACGCCCACGGCGGCACCGATGTCGTCGATCGAGACGCCGGTGAAACCTCGCTCGGCGAAGAGCGTCGCGGAGGTCGCGAGCAGGTCCTCGCGCCGCTGGGCCTTGGCCTGCCCGCGCACGGTGGTGGGCGGGCTCGGACTGCTGCCGGTCTGCGGCATGGGTGCTGACCTCTCGGCGTCGGTGTCCTGGACAGGCGGGTGGGTCGCCAACTACCCTGGAATTCAGGTTAGTGCAGATTAACTGAAATGGCATCCCGGGGTCGCCCGGCCGGGACGGAGGAAGCGGATGCGCGTGCTGAGCACCCACGTCGATCCGGCGGGCGCGGCGTTCGCCGCGAACGCGGCCGCCCAGCAGGAGCTGGTCGAGGAGCTCGCCCGGCGCCTGGAACGGGCGGCGCAGGGCGGACCGCAGGCCTCCCGCGAGCGGCACGTGGCGCGCGGGAAGCTCCTGCCCCGTGACCGGGTGGAGCACCTCCTGGACACCGGCAGCCCCTTCCTGGAGATCGGCGCCCTGGCCGCGGAGGGCATGTACGACGACGAGTGCCCGGCGGCCGGCGTGCTCGCCGGGATCGGCCTGGTCCACGGCCGGCAGGTGATGATCGTGTGCAACGACGCCACGGTCAAGGGCGGCACCTACTACCCCATGACGGTCAAGAAGCACCTGCGCGCCCAGGAGATCGCCCTCGAGAACCGGCTGCCCTGCGTCTACCTCGTCGACTCCGGCGGGGCGTACCTCCCGCTGCAGGACGAGGTCTTCCCGGACCGGGAGCACTTCGGGCGGATCTTCTACCACCAGGCCAACCTCTCCGCGGCCGGGATCCCGCAGGTCGCGGCCGTGCTCGGCTCCTGCACCGCGGGCGGGGCCTACGTCCCGGCGATGAGCGACGAGACCGTGATCGTGCGCGAGCAGGGCACCATCTTCCTGGGCGGTCCGCCGCTGGTGAAGGCCGCGACCGGCGAGGAGGTCACCGCGGAGGAGCTCGGCGGGGGCGACCTGCACGCCCGGACCTCCGGCGTCGTCGACCACCTCGCGGAGAACGACGTGCACGCCCTGGAGATCGTCCGGGACATCGTGGCGACCCTGCCGCCCCCGGGTCCCCGTGCCTGGCCGGTGGCCGAGCCCGGGGCCCCGGCCGTGGCCGAGGAGGAGCTTCCCGGCGCGGTGCCGGTGGACCCCAACGCCGGCTACGACGTGCACGAGGTGATCGCCCGGCTCGTGGACGGCAGCCGCTTCTCCGAGTTCAAGGCCCAGTACGGCACCACGCTGGTCACGGGCTTCGCCCACGTCCACGGTCACCCGGTGGGGATCGTGGCCAACAACGGGGTGCTCTTCGCGGAGTCGGCGATGAAGGGCGCGCACTTCGTCGAGCTGTGCGACCAGCGGGGGATCCCGCTGCTGTTCCTGCAGAACATCACCGGCTTCATGGTGGGCCGCGACTACGAGGCCGGCGGCATCGCCAAGCACGGCGCCAAGATGGTCACGGCCGTGGCCACCACCCGGGTGCCCAAGCTCACCGTGGTGATCGGCGGGTCGTTCGGCGCCGGCAACTACTCCATGTGCGGGCGGGCCTACTCCCCGCGCTTCCTGTTCCTGTGGCCCCAGGCCCGGATCTCGGTGATGGGCGGGACTCAGGCCGCCTCCGTGCTGGCCACCGTGAAGGCCGACCAGCTGGCCGCCCGTGGCCAGGAGTGGGACCCGGCCGAGCGCGAGGCGTTCATGGCCCCCATCAGGGCCCGGTACGAGGAGCAGGGCAGCCCCTGGTACTCCACCGCCCGGCTGTGGGACGACGGCGTGATCGCCCCCGCCGACACCCGCGAGGTGCTCGGGCTGGCCCTCGAGGTCTGCTCCCGCGTCCCGCTGCCCGAGCCCGCTCTCGGCCTGTTCAGGATGTGAGCCCCATGGCCACCGGCACGCCCCCGCGCCGCTTCGACGTCGTGCTCGTCGCCAACCGCGGCGAGATCGCCCGCCGGATCCTGCGCACGCTCAAGGCCCTGGGAATCCGCTCGGTCGCGGTCTACAGCGAGGCGGACCGGGACGCGGTGCACGTGCGCGAGGCCGACGTGGCCGTGTGCCTGGGCCCGGCGGCCCCGGCCGAGAGCTACCTGCGCATCGACGCCGTGCTCGCAGCCGCGCGGGCCACCGGGGCCCAGGCGATCCACCCCGGCTACGGCTTCCTGTCCGAGAACGCGTCCTTCGCCCGGGCGTGCGCCGCCGCGGGGATCGCGTTCGTCGGCCCCGGCGCCGAGGCGCTGGAGGTCATGGGCGACAAGATCCGCGCCAAGCGGCACGTGGCCGCGGCCGGGGTGCCGACCGTGCCCGGGGTCTCGGAGCCCGGGCTCGACGACGACGCGCTGGTGGCCGCAGCCGCCGGGATGGACTTCCCCGTCCTGATCAAGCCCTCGGCCGGGGGCGGCGGCAAGGGCATGCACGTGGTCCGCACCCCCGGTGAGCTGCCGGAGGCCCTGGCCACGGCCCGGCGGGTGGCCGCGGCCGCGTTCGGGGACGGCACCCTGCTCCTCGAGCAGCTCGTCGGCTCCCCCCGGCACATCGAGGTGCAGGTCCTCGCCGACGCCCACGGCACCGTGGTGCACCTGGGGGAGCGGGAGTGCTCCCTGCAGCGGCGGCACCAGAAGGTCATCGAGGAGGCGCCCTCGCCGCTGCTGGACGCCCCCACCCGCGAGCGGATCGGGGAGGCCGCCTGCCGGGTGGCCCGCTCGGTGGGCTACACCGGCGCCGGCACCGTGGAGTTCCTGGTGCCCGCCGCGCAGCCCGGCACCTTCTTCTTCATGGAGATGAACACCCGCCTGCAGGTGGAGCACCCCGTCACCGAGCTGGTCACCGGCGTGGACCTCGTGGCGCAGCAGCTCCGCGTCGCCGCGGGGGAGCCGCTGGGCCTGGCGCAGGAGGACGTGGTGCTCACCGGGCACGCGGTCGAGGCCCGGCTGTACGCCGAGGACCCCGCCCGCGGCTTCCTGCCCACCGCCGGCACCGTGCTCGCGCTGGAGGAGGCCTCCGGCCCGGGGATCCGGGTGGACTCCGCGCTGGCACCGGGGCTGAGCGTCGGCTCGGACTACGACCCGATGCTCGCCAAGGTGGTCGCCTGGGGTGCGGACCGGGACCAGGCCCTCGACCGGCTCGACCTGGCCCTGGCACAGACCGTGGTGCTCGGGGTGGGCACCAACACCGAGTACCTGCGCGCCCTGCTGGCCGACCCCGCCGTGCGCGCCGGGGAGATGGACACCACCCTCGTCGAGCGGCGCCTGCCGGAGCTGGAGTTCACGGCCCCCGACGAGAGCCACTTCGCCGCCGCGGCCGCCTTCCTGCAGCAGCGCCGTTCCGCTGACCGGCTCCGGTCGGGGGACCACGGCCCCTGGTCCCGCCCGGACGGCTGGCGGGCCGCCGGCCGCGCCCGGCCCGCGGTGGTGCTGGCCCACGGGCTCGAGGAGCCCCGCCGGACCGCCGTGGACCCCGCCGTGCGCCTCACCCCGCTGCCGGGCCGTCCGGCCGCGCACCTGCTCGGGACCGGCGGCACGTCGCGGGTGGTCCACGTGGCCGCCGGCGCGGGCGGGGACAGTGTCTGGGTGGGCGAGGACGGCTTCGCCGTGGAGCTCCAGGTCCTGACCCGCGAGGCCCAGCTCGAGCGGACGCTGGCCGCCCTCGAGCGCACGGCCGGGCCCGCCGCCCCGGAGCTGCACTCGCCCATGCCCGGCACCGTCGTCGCCGTCCCCGCCGCCACCGGGGACCGGGTCGTCGAGGGCCGGACCGTGGTGGTGGTCGAGGCCATGAAGATGGAGCACCGCCTGACCGCGCCCACGGCCGGCACCGTCGAGGTCCTGGTCCGGCCGGGCGAGCAGGTGCGGCTGCACCAGCTGCTCGCCCGCGTGGTCCCCGACGTCGTCCCCGGACCGGACACCGCGGACGCCGTCCCCGGCGACCTCCCCGGGGACGGCCCCGACGTCATGCCGGACGGCACACCCGAGGTCATGCCGGACAGCACACCCGACGGGACGCCCGGCGACACCCCGGAGGCGCCCGGTCCCCGCCCGCAGACCGATGCCCGCCCCACCGACCAGGAGCAGAGCGCATGAACTTCGAGCTCGACGACGAGTACCAGGACCTCTCCGACACCGTCCGCGACTTCGCCGACGAGGTGATCGCCCCGGTCTCCGCGGCGTACGACGCGGCCCACGAGTTCCCCTACGACATCGTGGCGCAGATGGGCGGGATGGGACTGTTCGGCCTGCCCTTCCCCGAGGAGTACGGAGGGATGGGCGGGGACAGCTTCGCCCTGTGCCTGGCCCTGGAGCAGATCGCCCGGGTCGACCAGTCCGTGGCCATCACCCTCGAAGCGGGCGTCTCGCTCGGCGCGATGCCGATCTTCCGCTTCGGCACCGAGGAACAGAAGCAGCGGTGGCTCCCCGACCTCGCCGCGGGCCGGGCGCTCGCCGGGTTCGGCCTCACCGAGCCGGAGGCCGGCTCGGACGCCGGCAGCACCCGCACCACCGCGAAGCGGGAGGACGGGCAGTGGGTCGTCAACGGCGCCAAGGAGTTCATCACCAACTCCGGCACGGACATCACCCGCCTGGTGAACGTCACCGCCGTCACCGGCACCACGGAGCTGCCGGACGGGCGGGTGCGGAAGGACATCTCCACGATCATCGTCCCCACGGACACTCCCGGCTTCCGCGCCGAGAAGGCCTACGACAAGGTCGGCTGGAACGCCTCGGACACCCACCCGCTGTCCCTCCAGGACGTCCGGGTCCCCGAGGGGAACCTGCTGGGGGAGGAGGGCCGCGGCTACGCCAACTTCCTGTCCGTCCTCGACGAGGGCCGCATCGCCATCGCGGCCCTGGCCACGGGGGCGGCCCAGGGGTGCGTCGAGGAGTCCGTGCGCTACGCGGGTGAGCGGCAGTCCTTCGGCCGCCCCATCGGGGACAACCAGGCCGTGTCCTTCAGGATCGCCCGCATGGAGGCCCGCGCGCACACCGCCCGGCTGGCCTACTACGACGCGGCCTCCCGGATGCTCGCCGGCCGGCCGTTCAAGACGCAGGCCGCGATCGCCAAGCTCGTGGCCGGGGAGGCCGCGATGGACAACGCCCGGGACGCCACCCAGGTCTTCGGCGGCTACGGGTTCATCAACGAGTTCCGGGTGGCCCGCCACTACCGGGACGCCAAGATCCTCGAGGTCGGCGAGGGCACCACCGAGGTGCAGCTCATGCTCATCGCCCGTGAGCTGGGACTGTGAGGAGGCGGCCGTGACCGAGGAGCGCAAGGTGGTCCGACAGCGCGGGCTGTGGTTCGAGGAGTTCGAGGTCGGCACGGTCTACGAGCACGCCCCGGGCCGCACCGTGACCGAGGCGGACAACGTGCTGTTCACGACCCTCACCATGAACACCCAGTCCCTGCACCTCGACGCGGCCTGGTCCGAGCGCCAGCCCTTCGGCCGGCGGCTCGTGAACTCCATGTTCACCCTGTCCACCCTCGTGGGGGCGTCCGTGGCCCAGCTGACCCAGGGCACCATCGTGGCCAACCTCGGCTTCGAGGAGATCGCCTTCCCGCACCCGCTCTTCCACGGCGACACCCTGTACTCGTCCTCCGAGATCCTCGGCGCGCGCCCGTCCTCGTCCCGGCCGGGTCAGGGGGTCGTCCGCGTCGGGCACACCGGCCGCAACCAGGACGGCGTCGTGGTCGCCGGGTGCACCCGCTCGGTGCTCGTGTGGTCTCGCGACGCCGCCCCGCAGTGACCCCCCGCAACGACATCCCACAGCAATACCCCACAGCGACACCCCGCAGCGACACCCCGCAGCGACGGCGCACCCCGGCGAAGGAGCCCCGCATGACCGACCCGTTCCCCCTCGGCCCGGCCCTGCTGTTCTGCCCGGCCGACCGCCCCGAGCGCTACGCCAAGGCCGCGGAGCGTGCCGACGCGGTGATCCTCGACCTCGAGGACGCCGTGGCGCCGTCCGCCAAATCCGCCGCCCGCGAGGCCCTCGTCGCCACGCCCCTGGACCCCGCCCGCACGATCGTGCGGATCAACGCCGAGGACACCGAGGACTTCGCCCACGACCTCGTCGCCCTGCGGCACACGGAGTACACCACCGTGATGCTGCCCAAGACCGCCTCCGCCGAACGGCTCGCCGTCGCCGCGGAACTGGGCCTGCACCGCGTCGTCGCCCTGTGCGAGACCGCGGAGGGCGTGGTGAACGCGGCCGAGATCGCCCGGGCCCCCAACGTGGTCGCGCTGATGTGGGGCGCCGAGGACCTCGTGGCCTCGCTCGGCGGCAGCTCGTCCCGGCGCCGGGACGGTGCCTACCGGGACGTGGCCCGCTCCGCCCGCGCCGCCGTCCTGCTCGCGGCGGGCGCCGCCGGGCGGCCCGCGATCGACGCGGTGCACCTCGACATCGACGACCACGACGGGCTGCGCGAGGAGGCCCTCGACGCCGTGGCCTCCGGCTTCGCAGCGACCGCCTGCATCCACCCGGGACAGGTCGGGACCGTCCGCGACGCCTACCGGCCCGACCCCGAGGAGGTCGCCGCCGCACGCGAGATCCTCGACGCCGCCCGCCGCACCCCGGGCGTCTTCACGTTCCGCGGGCGCATGGTCGACGAACCGCTGATCCGCCACGCCGAGCGCCTCGTGCGCCGTGCGGAGGCCTGAGGACCCCGTCCGCGCGCACGGACCGCCCGGTCCGGCTCCGTCCCGTCCCGTCCTATCCCGTTCTGTTCCGTCCGGAGGAGACCATGAGCCAGCCCCTGACGATCGTCGTTCCCGTCAAGCACGTCCCCGACGCGGTGGGAGACCGCGTCCTCGCCGGGAGCCCGCCCCGGCTGGACCGCGGGTCCGGCATCCTCTCCGAGCTCGACGAGTACGCGCTCGAGGCCGCCGTGCAGATCGTCGAGACCCACGGCGGCGCGGGTGCCGGGCACCGCGTGCTCGCGCTCACCATGGGGCCGGCGGGCGCGACCGACGCGCTCAAGCGCGCCCTCCAGCTGGGCGCCGACGCCGGGTTCCACGTGCTCGACGACGCCCTCGCCGGCTCCGACGCCTGGGCCACCGCCCGCGTGCTCGCCGCGGCGGTGGAGCGGATCGCCGCCGTGGAGGAGAAGGCCGTGGACCTCGTGCTGACCGGCATGGCCTCCACCGACGGCGAGACGTCCCTGGTCCCCGGTCAGCTCGCCGAGCGACTCGGCCTCGCCCAGGTGGGCTTCGCGAGCTCCTTGGCCCTGGCCGAGGGCGGCACCTCCGTCACGGCCGTCCGGCACACGGAGACGGAGTCGCTGCGAGTCGTGGCCGGGCTGCCCGCCCTCGTCGCCGTGACCGACCAGGTCAACACCCCGCGCTATCCCACCTTCAAGGCGATCGTGGCGGCCAAGAAGAAGCCCGTGCGGACGTGGTCGCTCGACGACCTCGGCCTGGACGCCGGGGCCGTGGGTCCCGCCGGCTCGCTCACCGAGGTGCTCGACGCCGTGCCCCGTCCACCGCGGGCGGCCGGGGAGATCGTGCACGACGAGGGCGAGGGCGGCATCCGCCTCGCCGAGTTCCTCGTGGCCCACAAGCTCGTCTGATCCCCGGCCCCACCGCATCGGACCCGCCATCGCATCGGACCTGCAATCGCATCGGATCCGCAACCGCACTCGCCCGCTCGCCGGGCAGGAGGAGGACGACCATGACCACGCCGACACCCCCCACCGCCGCCGGCACCACCGCCGGCGGCACGAGCACCGGCACGCCCGTCACCCTGGTGGTGCTGGGCGGCACGGACCGGCTGCGCCGCGCCGACCGGGAGCTGCTCGTGCTTGCGGGCACCCTGGGCGCGACGCACGTCGTCGTACCGGACGCACCCGACGACGCCCTGCTCGACGAGCTCGCCGCCCACGCGGTGGACGCCGTGCACTCCCTGGAGGGCGGGCCGGGCGACCGGCTCACCACACCGGCGGTCGCGCTCGCGGAGGCGGCCGCCCGGGAGACGGGAGCGCACGTGCTGCTCCTCGCGTCCACCCCTGAGGCCAAGGACGTCGCCGCGCGCCTGGGCGTGCGGCTCGGGGCCGGGGTGGTCACCGACGTCGTGGCCCTCGATGCCGACCTCGTCGCCACCAAGCCCGTCCTCGCGGGCGGCTGGACCACGCGGTGCCGGGCCACGAGCGCGGTGCTCGTCGCGACCGTCCGGCCCAACTCGGTCGAGCTCCTCGCCGGCGCCGCTGCCGGCGGCACCGGCACGGCGACGGCCGGAGCGCAGCGCCCGCGGGTCCGCGCGCACGCCGTCGAGGACACCGTGCCCGCGGCCCGGGTGGTGGCCCGTGCCGAGCTGCCCGCCTCCGGGCGCCCCGCGCTGGACGAGGCGCGCGTGGTCGTGGCCGGCGGCCGCGGCACGGGCGGGGACTTCGGCCCGCTCGAGGAGCTCGCGGACGCCCTCGGCGGGGCGATCGGGGCCTCCCGCGCGGCGGTGGACGCCGGGTGGATCGGTCCCGAGGCGCAGGTGGGCCAGACCGGGCGCACCGTCTCCCCGCAGCTCTACGTCTCGTGCGGGATCTCCGGGGCCGTCCAGCAGCGGGCGGGCATGCAGACGGCGGGAACGATCGTGGCCGTGAACAAGGACGAGCAGGCGCCGGTCCTCGAGATCGCCGACCTCGGCATCGTGGGCGACCTGCGGACGGTGCTGCCCCAGGCGGTCGAGCACCTCCGGGCGCTGCGCGGATAGGTGCTGCGCGGACGGGCGCCGACGCGGGCCGTTCCCCGGCGCCCCGGCGCCCCGGGGCCCCGGGGCGCCGGGGCCCTCAGAATCCGGAGGGGTGGCGCGGTGTGTAGGCCTCCTCGAGGCGGCGGGTCTCCTCCTCGGAGAGGTCCAGCTCGACGGCGGCCGCGGCGTCGTCGATGTGGTGCTCCTTCGTGGCGCCGACGATCGGCGCCGTCACGGCGGGCCTGCCGGCGACCCACGCGAGGGCGACCTGGGCCATCGGCACACCGCGCTCGCCGGCCACGGCCGCGACCGCGTCGACGATCGCCCGGTTCGCCGGCACGTCCTGGGTGTAGAGGCCCTGGCCGAACGCGTCGGTGCTCTCCCGGGACCCGGAGCCGGCGGAGCCCCACGGCCGTGCCACCCTGCCGCGGGCGAGCGGGCTCCACGGCAGCACTCCCACCCCTGTCGCCCGGCAGAACGGGTGCATCTCCCGCTCCTCCTCGCGCTCGAGCAGGTTGTACTGGTCCTGCATGGAGACGAACGTCGTCCAGCCGTGCAGCTCGGCGGCGTGCTGCATGCGGGCGAACTGCCACGCCCACATGCTGGAGGCGCCGAGATACCGGGCCTTCCCGGCCTTCACGACGTCGTGCAGGGCCTCCATCGTCTCCTCGATCGGGGTCCGCGGGTCGAACCGGTGGATCTGGTACAGGTCCACGTAGTCGGTCCCCAGTCGCTTCAGCGACGCGTCGATCTCGTGCATGATCGCCACCCGGCTCAGGCCGCCGCCGTTGCGGGCGTCCCGCATCCGGCCGTTGACCTTGGTGGCGATCTGGACCTCCTCCCGCGGGGCGATCTCCGCGAGGAGCGTGCCGGTGATCTCCTCGCTGGAGCCCAGCGAGTACACGTTCGCCGTGTCGAACGTCGTGATCCCGGCGTCGTGGGCCCGGCGCACGAACGCCCGGGCCTCGTCGAGGCCCACGCTCCACCCGTGCGATCCCCGGGCCGGGTCCCCGTAGCTCATCATGCCCAGCACCACGGCGCTCACCTCGAGGCCCGAGTTCCCCAGACGGACGGTTCTCATGACGGTTCCCCTTCTGCACGACTCTGCACGACTCTGCACGGCGGACGATGACGGACCCGCGGCGGCGGACCCGCGGCGACGGCGATGTCGCGGCCCTGCCCCCGATCCTGCCAGAGTCTCCCCGGCGGAACGGACCCGTGGGCTCAGCGCACCACCGTCCGGTGGCCGGCGTCCACCCGCCGCGTCCAGCCGCGGGCGTCGAGGTGCTCGAGCAGCGGGATCGCGACGCGCCGGGTGGTGCCGAGCGACTGGCGGGCCTGGCTCGTGGTGAAGGGCTGCGGCAGCCGGGAGAGCTCCCGCATGGCCAGCGCGGGGGCGGTGGGGAGCAGCACGACACCGTCCCCCAGCCGCAGCAGCCGGCCGGTGCGCTCGGCCGCGGCGAGCTCACGGGCCCCGAGGCGCAGCGCCGCCAGGTCGTCGGCCTCGGGGCTGCGGAAGGGCTCGGCCCCGAGCCGGCGCTCCAGCTCGAGCACGGCGGCCTCGTGGGGGCCGAGGCCGCCCCGGTGCTGCGGGGAGCGGATGTGCCCGCCGTCCTGCTCCAGGCCGGCGCCGCGGACCACCGGGTCGACCAGCACGGCGTCCGGCAGGGCGAGCAGGTCGCGGGCGGCGCCGCGGGAGAGCCCCGCCGCCAGGGGATCCCGGGAGTGCAGTTCGTCGACCGCGGTGCGCAGCCGCCGCGTCCAGGAGTCGAGCACGGGGGCGTGCACCCACCAGTCGCCGAGCACGCGCACGTCGGCGGGCGGAGCGGTGTCCCCGGCGGGCAGCAGGCCGAGGCGGTGCAGGTGCTGGGCCGGCACCGCACCACGGCGGGCCACCTCGACGAGCACGTCCCCGCGGGCGTCCAGGCCGGCGAGCCGGGCGGCCCGGCGTGCCCGGTCGCCGCGCCGCCGCAGGGCGGGAGGGTCGGCGTCCAGGACCTGGGCGCCGCCGAGCACCGACCGGCTGCCGGGGTCGCGGAGCACCACGCGATCCCCGAGGACCAGGGGCAGGGGCCGGTCGAGGACCAGCCGCGCGTGGTCGTCGTCGAACGGGCTCAGCCGGGCGGGGACCGCCGCGGTGCCGGCATGGACGACGAGGTGCTCTGCCGTGTCCGTCAGGGCGGGGCCGGTGCCGCGGCGGACGTCGAGGACGTCGGTGACCGGCCACGCGTCGGGAGTGGTCAGCGCGTCGCCGCGGCGGACGTCGGAGGCGGACAACCCGCGCAGGTTCACCGCCACGCGGGTGAACGGGTCCAGCGAGGTGTGCGGCTCGTTCCGGCTGTGCAGGCCCCGGACCACGACCGGCCGGGGCCCGTCGTGGCCGAGCAGCTGCAGCCGGTCGCCCTGCCGGAGCGCACCCGCCGTCAGCGTGCCGGTCACCACCGTGCCGGAACCGGTGATCGTGAAGGACCGGTCCACCCACAGCCGCAGCCGCCCCGCGGCGGGCGCGGGTGCCCGTGCCAGGACGTCGTCGAGGGCGGTGCGCAGCTCGGCCAGGCCCGTGCCCTCGAGGGCCGACACGGTGACGGCCGGGGCGTCGTGCAGACCGGTGCCGGCCAGCTCCGCACGGACCTGGGCGAGCACCGCGCCGGTGCGCCCGGGCGCCCGGTCGGCCCGGGTGAGCACCACGACGCCGCGCTCGATGCCGAGGGCCGCGACGGCGTCCCGGTGGTCGCCGGACTGGGCCTGCCACCCCTCGTCGACCGCGACCACGAAGCAGACGACCGGGGCCGGTCCGAGCCCGGCGAGCATGTTGCCGAGGAAGCGCTCGTGGCCCGGGACGTCCACGAAGGCCACGTCCCGCCCGGACGGCAGGGTGGTCCAGGCGTAGCCCAGGTCGATGGTCAGCCCGCGGCGGCGCTCCTCCGCCCACCGGTCGGGCTCCATGCCGGTGAGGGCCCGCACCAGGGTGCTCTTGCCGTGGTCGACGTGCCCGGCCGTGGCGACGACGTGCGCGCTCACCGGGCCCGGCCGTCGCTGTCGCCGCTGCCGCTGCTGCCGCTGTTGCCGTCGCCGTCGCCGGAGCCGGGATCGGAGGCGGCGAGGGCGGCCAGGGCCGCGCGCACCGCGGCGAGCAGGCGGTCGTCGTCGGACTCGGGCACGCAGCGCAGGTCGAGCAGACAGGCGTGGTCGTGGACCCGGGGGAGCACGGCGGGGCGGCCGGTGCGCAGCCGGGGCGCCGCGGCCTCCGGCAGCCGCACGGCCCACCCCGGCAGGGGCACGCCGGGCGCGCCGCCGCCGCCGACCCGGCCGTCGTGGGGGACCACCGGCGCGCCGACGGCCGCCGCGAGCCGCTCGGCCCGGTCGCGGAGCCGGTCCGGGTCCGCGTGCAGCGCGCTCACGACCGGGGCGGTCCCGCCGGCGAGCGTGGCCTCCAGGGCGGCGAGGGCGAGCTTGTCGGCGCGGACGGCCCGGGCGAGGGGGTGGCCGGCCAGCCGGGCGACGACGTCCGGGCGGCCGAGCACCAGTCCGGCCTGCGGGCCGCCGAGCAGCTTGTCGCCGCTGGCGATGACGATGTCGGCGCCGTCCTCGAGGGCGGTGCCGGCGTCGGGTTCGCCGGGCAGGTGGGGGTCGGGCGTCAGCAGCCCGCTGCCGAGGTCGGCCACCAGCGGCACGCCGTGGGCCCGGGCCAGCGGTCGCAGCCCGTCCACGTCGACGCCCGAGGTGAACCCCTCGAGCCGGAAGTTGCTGGGGTGCACCTTGAGCAGGCACCCGGTCTGCGGGCCGATCGCCTCGGCGTAGTCCCGCAGGTGGGTGCGGTTCGTCGTGCCCACCTCGCGCAGCCGGGCGCCGGTCGACTCGATCAGCTCGGGCAGCCGGAAGCCGGCCCCGATCTCGACGAGCTCGCCGCGGCTGATCACGACCTCCCGGCCCGCGGCCAGGGCCGTGGTGGCCAGGACCAGCGCGGCCGCGCCGTTGTTGACGACCAGCGCGTCCCCGGCGGGGGGACAGGCGGCGAGCAGAGCGGCCCGGGCCCCGGCACCCCGGCGGGAGCGGGTGCCGGTCTCCAGGTCGAGCTCCACGTCGACGTACCCGCCGGCCGCCACCAGCGCGTCGACGGCGGCCGCCGACAGCGGGGCACGTCCCAGGTTGGTGTGCACGACCACGCCGGTGGCGTTGAGCACCGGCGTGAGGCTCGACGCCGAGCGGGCGGCGAGGGCTGCGAGCACCGCCGGCTCGACCTCCTCGGGGGCGAGGTCGCCGCGCCGCGCCCGCCTCTGGGTCTCGCGCACCACGGCGCGGACGACCGCTTCGCTCAGCCGCTCACGGGCCCGGCGGACGGCGGACAGGCCCATGAGCTGGTCCGTGCGCGGGATCAGGCGACGCGGGTCGTCCTGGGCCACGGTCCCTCCTCGTCGGACGGCGCACAGCGCGGATCGGCGATGCGGTGCGGCGGTGCCGACCGGCGGTGCGGATGTTGGCGGAGGCGGACGGGAATCGAACCCGCCAGGCCGAGGTGCTCGGCCTCACCGGTTTTGAAGACCGGGGGGCCCACCAGGACCCGGACGCCTCCGCGACCCAACCTAGCACCGTCCCCACCAGTAGGCTGACGGCATGGAACAGACCCGGACCCCGCACCCACCCTCCTCCGCGACCGGAGCGGTCCGGCTGACCGGCTTCGCCCACGGCGGCGGGTGCGCCTGCAAGATCCCGCCCGGCGAGCTCGAGGACGCGGTCCGCGGCCTCACCGGGCAGGCGGGGGCCGGCGTGCTGGTCGGTCTCGACGACGGTGACGACGCCGCGGCCGTCCTGGTGCGCGACGACCTCGCGGTGCTGTCCACCGCCGACTTCTTCACCCCGGTCGTCGACGACGCCTACGACTGGGGGCGGATCGCGGCCGCGAACGCGCTCTCGGACGTCTACGCCATGGGCGGGCGGCCGGTCATGGCGATCAACCTCGTGGGCTGGCCCCGGGAGCAGCTCCCGATGGAGCTGCTGACCGAGGTGCTGCGCGGCGGTCTGGCGGTCGCCACCGAGGCGGGGTGCCCCGTGATCGGGGGGCACTCCATCGACGACCCGGAACCGAAGTACGGCATGGCCGTGACCGGCGTGGCCGATCCGGACCGGCTGCTGCGCAACGACGCCGCCGTGCCGGGGCTGCCCCTCACCCTGACCAAGCCGATCGGCGTGGGCCTGCTCAACAACCGGCACAAGGCGACCGGCGAGGTGTTCGCCGAGGCGCTCGCCACCATGACCCGGCTCAACCGGGACGCGGCCGAGGCGGCGCTGGCGGCCGGGGCCCGGGCGGCCACGGACGTCACCGGCTTCGGCCTGCTCGGGCACCTGCACAAGATGTGCCGGGCCTCCGGGGTCGGCGCGGTCCTCGACCGCGGAGCCGTGCCCCTGGTCGAGGGCGCGGAGCAGGCGCTGCGGGACGGCTACGTCTCCGGCGGGACCCGCCGCAACCTCGACTGGGTGCGCCCCCACCTGCGCGCCGCGGCCGGTGTCGTCGAGGACGACCTGCTGCTGCTGGCCGACGCGCAGACCTCGGGCGGCCTGCTCGTCGTCGGCGAGGTGCCGGGATATCCCGTGGTCGGCCACACCATGGCCGGGTCCGGCATCGAGGTGCGCTGAGCCCCTCCCCGGGGCGGCGCCGGCCGGTCAGCCGACGGTGGTGATCGCGTCGTCGGTGATCCCGGCGGCACGGCGTGCGGCGAGCCGCGCCTTCTGCGGCTCGATCGTGTAGCGGGGGTCCACGGCCGAGTGCAGACCGGCCTCCATCACGCCGAAGCGGGTCAGCGCGGAGGACGCCAGCAGCGCCAGCCCGGACACCGCGGCGACCGCCCGGTGCCGCCCGCCCAGCAGCGTGCCGAGACCGCCGGCGACCGCCAGCCGCTCGCTCCACGCGAGCATGGCCCCGGCCTGGCCGTGGTGCAGCGGCTCGGCCGCCACCGGATCCATCCGGCGCTCCATCAGCTTGGTGGCGACCAGCTCTCCCGCCACTCCCAGCACGGCGAGCCGCCGGGCGGGACCGGCCTCGCCGACCGACGTGGTGACCATGGCCAGCCCGCCCGAGGCGAGGCTCGCCGAGCTCACGAAGACGAACGCCAGGTCCTCCCGGGCCGCGTTCCACGTGGGCGTCGCCGTGTCGGAGAGCAGGGCGGCGGTGTAGGCGGCGAGCGGGCCGGCGAAGACCGCGGCCTCGACGCCCGCCGGGCCCTCCACCGCGCGCAGCACGCCGCGCAGCGGGCCCAGGGGCAGCCGGGAACCGGTCATCCGGTCGACCTCGGCGGCGACCGCGGTCCCCATGCCGACCCCGAACGCGCTGAGGATCCACGTCCCCATGCTCATGGGCGAGGTCGGCTTGAACGTGCGCAGCATGTGCAGGAAGCGCTCCGGACGGCCGAGGTCCGCGACCAGGGCCGCTCCGCCGAGACCGAGCGCGGTCACCGAGCCCAGCCGGGCGTTGCGGCGCAGCTCGTCCCGTCCGGTGAGCTGACCGCCGAGCGCGAGCAGCCCCGAGCCGCCGGCCACGCCGCCGAGGAACAGGTACGCGGCGACCTCATGGCCCCAGGGCGCCGGCTTGACCACCGGGCGGCCGTAGTAGGACCCGAACTCCGGCTCCGGGACCATCGGCATCTCGCGGGAGCCGTCACCACCGCCCGCCTGCCCGGCACCGTCCTGCCCGGGGCGCCGGCGGCGCCGGTCGTCCCGCCGCCGCCGGCGCGGCTGCTCGGGCGGGCGGTAGCTGTCGAACTCGGACAGGCTCACGAACGGCCTCCCGCGAAGGCCACGGCGACGGCGGCGAGCATGCCCGCCGCGGCGAGGCCGGCCCGCTGGTACATCCGGGGCAGGTCCGCGGTCGGCACCCGCGGGTCCGGAGGAAGCCCGTAGACCTCCGGCTCGTCGAGCAGCAGGAACACCGACCCGGTGCCGCCGACGCCGTCGAGCTCGTTGGCGCCGTAGAGCCTGGCCTCGGTGCGCCCCTGGGCGTGCAGCTCGGCGACCCGGTGCCGGGCCTGGTCGACCATGTCGTCGTGCTCGCCGTACTTGATCGACGTCGTGGGGCACGTCTGCGCGCACGCGGGCGTCTGGTCGTCCACCATGCGGTCGTAGCACAGGGTGCACTTCTGGGCGACGCCCACGTTCTTGACCTCGGGCGTGCCCGGTGCCTCGCCCCGCTTCGTCCGTGGTGCGGCGGTGCCGTCGGTGCGCCGCTCGATCACACCGAACGGGCAGCCGGCCACGCAGGTGCCGCACCCGTTGCACACGTCGTCCTGCACCACCACGGTGCCGTGCTCGGTGCGGAACAGGGCGCCGGTGGGGCACACGTCGAGGCACCCGGCGTGCGTGCAGTGCTTGCAGACGTCGGAGGACATCAGCCAGCGGAACTCCGGGGTGTCCGGCGGGGCGGTGTCCTCGGACGCCGTCCGCGTGCGCGCCGCGGGCGGGCCGACCTGCGGCATGCCCAGGCTCACGAGCTTCCGCCCGGACTCGCGGGCCTCCTCGATGCGCTCGCTGTCCTGCTCGACGAACGCCACGTGGCGCCAGGTGCTGGCGCCCAGGGAGCCGGTGTTGTCGTAGGAGGACTCGAGCAGCTGGAGGTCCCCGTCCTGGGGGTTGTCGTTCCACTCCTTGCAGGCCACCTCGCAGGCCTTGCACCCGATGCAGATCGAGGTGTCCGTGAAGAACCCCTTGCGCGGGTGCCGGTGCTCCCAGTGCGCGTCGGCGGTCGGGTCGGTCGGTCCGGCCAGCTGGCCCATCAGTTCTCCCTCATCGGGTCGGCGGTCGGGTCTGCGGTCGGGTCGGCGTCGATCCGGGTGTTGCCGGTCTCCACGGTGGCGCCCGCACGCTCCTGGTACTCCGCGACCAGGTCGAGCAGGGCCGGGCCCTGCGGCCGGCGGCCCGGGCGGATGTGGCAGGAGCCGACCTTCGAGTCCTGGATCTGCACGTTGGGCTCGAGCGTCAGGCCCAGCAGGTCGTTGGCGGAGTCGCCGCTGACCACGGCGTCGCCGCCCACGCCCCAGTGGTACGGGAGCCCGATCTGGTGCACGGTGTGTCCGCGCACCACGAGCGGGGTCATCCGGTCGGTGACGAGCACCCGGACCTCGATCGCCGCCCGGGGCGAGACGATCGTGGCCCAGCCGTACGGCTCCAGCCCGCACTCGGCGGCCAGCTCGGGGGAGACCTCGCAGAACATCTCCGGCTGCAGCTCCGAGAGGTACGGCAGCCAGCGGCTCATGCCGCCGGCGGTGTGGTGCTCGGTGAGCCGGTACGTGGTGAACACGTAGGGATACACGTCCGCCCCCGGGGTCCCGGCGCTCGGGGCGCTGAGGTTGTCCTCACGGGCGAACAGCACCCGGGAGGGGTTGCGCTGCTGGGTGTACAGGGCGTTGGCGACCGGCGACTCCTGCGGCTCGTAGTGCGTGGGCAGCGGCCCGTCCAGCACGCCCTTGGGCGCGAACAGCCAGCCCTTGCCGTCGGCCTGCATGATGAACGGGTCGTCACCGGCCAGCGCGGCCGCACCCCCGGTGTCGGGGTCGGGGCGCGTGCCCGGGGCGAGGTGGAGCGGGAAGTCGGGCACGTCGTCCCCGACCCACCGGTTCTGCTCCTCGTCCCACCAGACGAACTTCTTGCGCTCGCTCCACGGCCTGCCCTCGGGATCGGCCGAGGCGCGGTTGTAGAGGATCCGGCGGTTGGCCGGCCACGCCCAGCCCCAGTCCGGGGCAGTGGGGCCCTGGTCCCGGCCCGGCGTGCGGGCCGCGGCCCGGTTGACGCCGTCGGCGTAGACCCCGGTGTAGATCCAGCAGCCGCCGGAGGTCGAGCCGTCCGCGCGCATCTCGGTGTACGAGGACAGGGGGCGCCCGGCGTCCGGGCCGGTGAGGTGGCGGCCGTTGATCTCGGCGAGCACCGCCTCGGGGTCCGGCTCGCCGTGCTCGTCGACGGGGTAGTCCCAGGTGAGGTCGAGCAGCGGACGGTCGCGCTCGTCGTCGGACCCGGCCAGCCGCTCCCGGATCCGCCGGCCCAGCTCGAAGAAGAACTGCAGCTCGCTCTGGCACTCGCCCGGCGGCGCCACGGCCTGGTGCCGCCACTGCAGCAGCCGCTGGGTCTGCGTGAACGTGCCCGACTTCTCCACGTGCGTGGCCGCGGGCAGGAAGAACACCTCGGTCTCGATGTCCTCGGTGCGCAGCTCGCCCGAGGCGATCTCCGGGCCGTCCTTCCACCAGGTCGCCGACTCGATGAGGTTGAGGTCGCGCACCACCAGCCACTTGAGGTGGGACATGGCCATGCGCTGCATCCGGCCGTTGGAGGATCCCACGGCCGGGTTCTGGCCGAGCAGGAAGTAGCCCTCCACCTCGTCCCGGAGCATGCTCGTCAGCGTCTGGAAGGTGCCGTGGGCACCGGTGAGGCGCGGCAGGTAGTCGTAGGCCCAGTCGTTGTCCGCGGTGGCCGCGTCCCCCCACCAGGCCTTGAGCAGGCTCGTCGTGTAGGCGTCGGCCTCGGTCCAGTAGCCCTTCTGCTTCTTCGACGCGATCGCGGCCAGGTAGTCGTCGAACGTGTCGTGGGTGCCGGCCACCGGCATCGGCAGGTAGCCGGGCAGCAGGTTGAACAGCGTCGGGATGTCGGTCGAGCCCTGGATGCTGGCGTGCCCGCGCAGGGCCATGATCCCGCCGCCGGGGCGGCCCATGTTGCCCAGCAGCAGCTGCAGGATCGCGGCGGTGCGGATGTACTGCGCGCCCAGGCTGTGCTGGGTCCAGCCGACCGCGTAGGCGAAGCACGTGGTCCGCTCCCGCCCGGAGTTCTCGGTGATGGAGCGGGCCAGGTACGCGAAGTCCTCGGGGTCGATGCCGCACACCTCCTGCACCATCTCCGGGGTGTAGCGCGCGTAGTGCCGCTTGAGGATCTGGAACACCGTCCGGGGGTCCTGCAGGGTGTCGTCGCGCTTCATGCGGGCGTGCTCCATCGGGGCGCCGCCGCTGCCGAGCTGCTGCCCGGCGGCCTCGTCCACCGCCTCGGACGCGTCCTCGGGGTCGCCCGCGGGCGCGTCCACCTGGCCGTCGTCGTCCCCGGAGCCGTCCTCGTTCTCGTCGTAGGCCCACGACGACATGTCGTACTGGCCGGTCTCCGGGTCGAACCCGGAGAACAGGCCGTCGAGGTCCTCGGCGTCGCGGTAGTCCTCGTTCACGATCGTGGCCGCGTTGGTGTAGGCGCGCACGTACTCCTCGAACCACAGGTCCTGGGCGAGCACGTGGTTGATCAGCGCCCCGAGCAGGACGATGTCCGACCCGGCCCGGATCGGGACGTGCTTGTCGGCGACGGCGGACGTGCGGGTGAAGCGCGGGTCCACGTGGATGACCCTCGCGCCGCGGGCCTTGGCCTCAGTCACCCACTGGTAGCCCACCGGGTGGCACTCGGCCATGTTGGAGCCCTGGATGACGATGCAGTCGGCGTTGGCCATGTCCTGCAGGGACTGCGTGGCGCCGCCACGTCCGAACGAGGCTCCCAGACTGGGAACCGTCGAGGAGTGTCAAATACGGGCCTGGTTCTCGATCTGGATCGCTCCCGCGGCGGTGAACAGCTTCTTGATCAGGTAGTTCTCTTCGTTGTCCAGCGTCGCGCCGCCCAGGGAGGCGAAGCCCATCGTCCGGCGCAGCGGCCGGCCCTGCTCGTCGGCGTCCTGCCACCCGTTGCGCCGGGCCTCGAGGACGCGGTCGACCACCATGTCGACGGCGGTGTCGAGGTCCAGCCGCTGCCACTCGGTGGCCCGGGGCGCACGGTAGAGCACCTCGGTCTGCCGGCCGGGCGCGTTGACGAGCTGCTCGCTGGCCGCGCCCTTGGGGCACAGGCGGCCGCGCGAGATCGGCGAGTCCGGGTCGCCCTCGATCTGGACGACCTTCTCGTCCTTGACGTACACCCGCTGGCCGCAGCCCACGGCGCAGTACGGGCACACGCTCTGCACCACGCGGTCGGCGGTCGTGGTGCGCGGGGCGGTGTCGCGCGTGCGCCGGGAGGTGACCGCCGGGCCGCGGCCCAGCAGATCACCCGAGCGCAGCTGCCGGACGACCGGCCACTCCAGAGGACTGAATCGTGACATGTCAGGAGCATAACCCGGCGGGCCGCCGAGTGGCAGGGGCCACACCGGCGGACGCCCGCCGGTGCGCACGGTCCGCTAGGACCGGGGGGACGCCGCCGTCCGGGAGGGCGCGCCGAGCACCAGGCGGCGGGTGCCGCGGACGGCGGCCGTGATCCCCCGCTCGAGCGGGCCCTGGCCGCACCACCGCTGCCAGAGGACGGCGAACGCGGCGGCCACGGCCACGTGCACGGCGAACCACAGTGCGGGCCGGTCGTAGTGGACCGTCATGGCCAGCGCGAGCAGGTGGGCCGAGTACAGGGTCAGGGTGCGCCCGCCCATGGCCCCCAGCGTGGTCCAGAGCCGGTTCGGGCGTGCCACGAGCAGGAAGAGCCCCAGCACGGCCAGGCCGGTGCCCAGGTCCATGATCAGCGTCACCGGGGTGTTGCTGTGCGGACCCGAGGTGAGCAGCCACCACCACGTGGAGGTGGGCAGGTCGCGGCTCGGGCCCCAGACGAGGATCTCGTTGATCTGGTCCTCGCTCAGCCACGGGGTGTGCTGCGTCAGCTGGGCGTAGCCCCCGGCCTGCAGGACCAGCACCCAGTAGGCGAACCACGCGCCGAACGCCAGCACCGTGCCGACCAGGGTGATCCGGACCCGCACCGCGACGTCGTGCAGGTCGGTCCGGCCGAGGATCAGGCCGGCGCAGAGGTAGCTCAGGTAAGGGACGGCCGGGTAGGTGCCGGTCAGCAGCACCTGGGCCAGGGCGGCCCCCGGATCCGCGAGCACGCTGCCGACGGTGGGGTTGACGGCCGCGGCCTCGGGCAGGACGGGGCCCAGGACGTGCACGAGCACGGGGCCCAGGACGGCGAAGACCACCACGCCGCCGGCCAGCGTGCGGCGCCGCAGGCCCAGCAGCGGGACGGCCAGCAGGAAGAACGCGCCGTAGTAGACCAGGATGCCCAGCGCGGGCGCCGGGGACGGCATGACCTGGTTGATCGCCAGCCCGGCGGACGCGATCAGCAGCGCGCGGACCACCAGGCCGGCACGGGTGGCGGTCAGCGCGCGGCCCCGGTGCGGGGTGCGCCCGCCCGAGGAGAAGGCCAGGCTCAGTCCGGCCAGCAGCGCGAACAGCGCCGCGGCGCGACCGCCGAACAGGGTCCACTGCAGGGTCGGCTCGAAGGTCTCGGGGTCGTAGACGGGCAGGATGTGGACGGCGATCATGCCGATCAGGGCCAGGCCGCGGGCGGCGTCCACGGCGACGAGACGGGACCTGCGGGCGGGGGCCGCGAGGTCGGGGCCGGTGCTGTCGGCCGTGCGTGCTCCGTCGACGGGAGGGGCTGAGGGGGCTTCAGGTGTTCGGCTCATGGGGGTCTCCGGGGGGCGGGGGAGCGCAGGGGATCGTGACCGCTTCCGGTGGGGACCGGCGGGCAGTGCGCGGGGGCATGCGTACGGGGTGTGCGTGTACGGGGCGGCGCGGGGGGTCCGGCCGGCCGGATGGGGCGACCCGGCGCGTCGCGGGGGTGGCGGGAGCGTCGCGGGCATCGGTGCACCGGGGTGGGGACCCGGTGCGGTGGCGGTCCCGACATCCCCCTCGGGCCCCTTCGAACCCTAGGGGCACGGAACCCCTCCTGTCCACCCCGCAGGACGGTGTTGGTGCAGGTCACAGTGGGTTTGCCGACTGTTCACCGACATCCTCCGGAACGTCACCGGCACCCTCTGGAAGTCCGCCGGGGTCAGTGGTGTGATGGGGGTCAGGTCCCCGCCGCCCCGTGCCGGTTGCGAGCCCGGGGTCGCAGCAGCAGGACTCGAGGAAGGTTCGATCGATGAGCAGCGCACGGTCCCCGCAGTCGACGACCCGGTCGGCCGACCCGGTCCACGTCCCCCTCCTCCCGGTGCCCCCGGGGGCACCGGTCGCGACCGGTCCCGACGGTCCCGTCGGCGACCCCCGGTTCCGCCGCGCCGGGCTCGTCCAGGAGGTCTTCACCGCGGCGGGAGAGGTCGAGGCCGCGCAGTGGGCGCTCGACCAGGTCCTGGAGGCCGCGGCGTCCGGCGAGGAGGTCGGGGTCGGCGTCGACGTCGCTCCCCTCGACGGCGCGCTGGAGTCGGCGCACTGGGCGCTGGACCGTGCGGTGGGTGTCCTGCACGCCGAGCTCCGCGCCGCGGCGCAGCACGGCGTTCCGCCCGCGGTCCTCACGGAGGCGTCCGCGCTGGAGCTCGACGAGGTCCGCTCCGTGCTCGGCGCCGCCGCTCCGGAGGGAGCCGCGCTGCCGTCCGGGGAACTCGCCCCGGCGGGCTGAGCCGGCCGTTCCGGGCCGGCCGTCCTGGGTCGCCCGTTGGCCTGGGTCGTCCGCCGACCCGGGTCGATCGCCCCGGCGGGCTGAGCGCGGCGTCCCTGGTCGGTCACGGTCCGGCCGGGTCCGCGTCGTGCGGCAGGGTGAGAGGGGTGCCGCAGGACGGGGGACGACCCCCGGGGGCTCATCTGCAGGGCTCACCCCGGCCCGTCGGCGGCGGGGAGGAGTGCCCCGGCCGAGTCCGGGAACGCCGCGCGGGCCCACAGCCGCATCACGGCGTAGCTGCGCCACGGGCTCCAGGCGGCGGACACCGCCGCCGCCGCGGAGGCGTCCGCCGCGCCGAGCGCGCGGCGCAGGACGAGGTCCTGGGGCAGGAAGACGTCGGGGTCGCCCAGGACGCGCAGGGAGATCGACCCCGCCGTCCACGGGCCGACGCCCGGCAGGGCGAGCAGGCGCTCGCGCAGCAGCGCGGCGTCGTCCCCGGTCCGGGCGCCGGCGCCCCCGGGCGGGCCGTCGAGGTCCAGTCCGTCGCGGACCGCCACGGCCAGGGCGTGGACGGTCGCGGCCCGGCGGGTCGTGATGCCCACGTCCCGCTGCAGCCGCGCCGGGTCCGTCCCGGCCAGCCGGTGGGCCGGCGGGAAGACGGTGGCCCCGCCGGCGACGGGGGACCCGTGGTGGCGGACCAGGCGACCGGCGAACGTGCGGGCCGCGGCGAGGGACACCTGCTGCCCGAGCACGGTCAGCACCGCCGTCTCGAAGCCGTCCGGCGAACCGGGCAGCCGGATCAGGGGCCAGGCGCGCACGTCGGGGGCGAGCGCGGGGTCGGCCGCGAGGGCGCGGTCCGCCGCGGGGGACTCCGTGCCCTCGCCCAGCCAGCGGCGCACCCGCTCCAGCACGGGCGTCAGGGCGGGGCCCGCCCCGGGGCCCACGTGCACCGGGAGACCGTCGGCCGTGAGCCGGTCCCAGTGCACGGTGACCGTGCGCACCGCTCCCGCGACCACGACGGGGCGCCGGTGGGCGCCTCCCCCGAGGTCGTCGCACCCGGGCACGGCCTGGGACGCCAGGAAGTCCCGGAGGAACCACGGGGACGCCGGCGGCGGGAGGAGGACGTCCACGTCATCCTCGTCCATGCGTCCCTCCGGGACCGCGCGGGCCGGGTGCGGGGCCCGCCAGGGCCTCGAGCAGCTGGCTGCGGGAGGCCTCCAGGTAGCGCTGCATCTGCACCGCCGACTCCTCGTGCCGGCCCTGCTCGAAGAGCTCGAGGATCCGGGCGTTGTGCTCGATGTAGGGCGCGTGGAAGGTCGGGTCCTCCCGCATCGAGAAGAAGACGAGCCGCATCTCCGCGAGGATCCGCGTCATCAGCTCGTCCTGGCGCACCGAGCCGGCCAGCTCCACGACGCCGCGGTGGAACCTCTGGTTCGCGTCGGCCATGCCGGGCACGTCCTGGCGGAGGCGCGCGGCGCGGCCGTCCTCGACGGCGGCGTGCAGCTCCGGCTGCGGGCCCGGGGCCGACCACCGCAGCGCCGACGTCTCGAGCGCGAGCCGCACCCGGTGGATCTCCTGCACGTCCTCCGCCCCGGGCCGGGCCACGGAGACGCCGCGGTTGGGCACCCTGACCAGCAGGTTCTCGCCCACCAGGATCGTGAAGGACTCGCGCAGGGTGTTGCGGGAGACCTGCAGCGCCTCGCTGACGCGGATCTCCGAGAGCCGGGTCCCCGGCGGCAGCCGGCCGGCGACGACGCCCCGGCGCAGGACGTCCGCGGCCCACGGGATGGCCTCCCCCTGGGGGGCGGGTCCGGCCTGCGCGACGGCCGTCAGCAGGAAATCGTTCTCCACGGTGTTCATCAGTCCACCATCCTGGCACCCCCGCGGGACACGACCGCTGCGTGGCGCCACCCTGGTGGCCCGCCCGGGCCGTCCTCTAGGCTTTCAGCAGTTCCGTCCGACTCCCTGGAGGCTTCGATGAAGAAGACCGGTGCAGCACTACTGGCCACGGCCACCGTCCTGACAGTGACCGCGTGCGGCGGGGGTGAGGAGTCCGGCGGCGGCGCGGGTGGGGACGGTGAGCTGACCACGGTCAGCGTGGGCGTCATCGCGGCCACCGACGTGGCCCCCCTCTACCTGGGGATCGAGCAGGGCTTCTTCGAGGAGGAGGGGCTGGAGCTCGACATCACCCAGGCCCAGGGCGGGGCGGCCATCGTCCCCTCCGTGGTGAGCGGGGAGATGGACTTCGGCTTCAGCAACGTGACGTCGCTGATCGTGGCCCGGTCCCAGGGGCTGCCGCTGCAGATCATCGCCAACGCCAACAACTCCACCGGGGTCCAGGGCGAGGACTTCGCCGACGTCCTGGTGCGCGAGGACAGCGACATCCAGGACGCGGCGGACCTCGAGGGCCGGACCGTCGGCGTCAACACGCTGAACAACATCAGCGACACCACCATCCGCGCGGCCATCGAGGAGCAGGGCGGCAACCCCGACGACGTCGAGTTCGTGGAGATCCCGCTGCCGGACATGCCGGCGGCCCTGGACCGGGGCGAGGTGGACGCGATCGGCTCGATCGAGCCCTTCCGGACCATCGCCCTGCAGGACGGAGCGCGCTCGGCCGTCTCCAACTACGCGTTCCCGATCGACAATCTGACCGTGGCCGTGTACTTCACCACGGAGGACGTGCTGGAGCAGGACCCGGAGATGGTGGAGTCGTTCCGGACGGCCATCGAGAGGTCGCTCGAGTTCGCGCAGGAGAACCCCGACGAGGTCCGCGCCATCCTGCCGACCTACACGCAGCTCGACGAGGAGCTGATCGACCAGCTCGTGCTGCCGTCCTTCCCGACCGAGGTGAACCGGGAGTCCGTGCAGGAGCTCGCGGACCTCGCCGTCCAGCACGGCCTCATCGAGGAGACCCCCGACCTGGACGAGCTGCTCCCCGAGTGATCCGCTCCTGAGCGCCGTCCCGGACGTGCCGCCGCCCGCCTCTCCCGAGCCCGCTCAGGAGAGGCGGGCGAGCACCTGCCCGGCGTCCACCGCGTCCCCGGGAGCCGCCGAGAGCTCCCGGACCGTTCCCGCCCGCGGTGCCGTCACCCGGGTCTCGGTCTTCATGGCCTCCAGCACGGCGACGTCCTGGCCCGCCTCCACGCCGTCCTGCTCGGACACCAGCCACGAGACGAGCGTCCCCGCGAAGGGCGCGGTGACGGCGCCGTCGTCGGCGGGGACCGCGGACGCGGGAGCCGCGTCCCGCGGGGCGGCGGAGCCGAGGGCCGCGGCGAGGGCGTCGGGGATGCCGATGCGCACGCGCGTGCCGTCGACGTCCACGGTGAAGCGGGTGCGGCCCGGTTCGTCCGCGCGGGCGTAGCCGGTGTCCGGGGCGAGCCGGCCGGCGAACTCGTCCTCGATCCACGTGGTCCACACCCCGAGCCCGTCGCCGCCGGCGAACGCCGGGGCGTCGAGCACGGCGCGGTGGAACGGGATCGTGGTGGCGACGCCGTGCACCCTCAGCTCGCGCAGGGCGGTGCGGGCCCGCACGAGCGCCTGCTCGCGGGTGGGGGCGCTGACGACGAGCTTGAGCAGGAGCGAGTCGAAGGACGTGGCCACCCGGGTCCCGCTCCGCACCCCCGAGTCGACGCGCACGCCCGGGCCGGTCGGGGTGTCCACGGCCTCGACCGTGCCGCCGGAGGGCAGGAAGCCGCGGCCCGGGTCCTCGGCGTTGATCCGGAACTCGAACGCGTGCCCCCGCTCGGCAGGGGTCCCGAGCACCGGCAGGGGCTCCCCGGCGGCCACGGCCAGCTGGACGCGGACCAGGTCCACGCCGTAGACCTCCTCGGTGATCGGGTGCTCCACCTGCAGCCGGGTGTTGACCTCCAGGAAGGAGACCAGCCCGTCCTGGGCCACGAGGAACTCGGCGGTGCCCACGCCCACGTACCCGGCCTCCCGGAAGATGCCCTCGGCGGCGGCGGCGATCCGCTCGCGCTGGAGGTCCGTGAGGAACGGTGCGGGGGCCTCCTCGACGAGCTTCTGGTGCCGGCGCTGCAGGGAGCAGTCCCGGGTCCCCAGCACGACGACGTGGCCGTGGGTGTCGGCCACGACCTGCGCCTCCACGTGCCGCGGGCGGTCCAGGAAGCGCTCCACGAAGCACTCGCCGCGGCCGAACGCGCCCTGCGCCTCACGGGCGGCCGAGCGGAAGGCGTCCTCGACCTGGTCGAGCTCCCGGACCACGCGCATCCCGCGGCCGCCGCCGCCGTGGGCGGCCTTGACGATCACCGGCAGCCCGTGCTCCTCGGCGAAGGCACGGGCGTCCTCGGGCGACTCGACCGGCCCGTCGCTGCCGGGCACGAGCGGGGCGCCGGCCCGCCGGGCGATCTCCCGCGCGGCGACCTTGTCCCCCAGCAGCACGATCGTCTCCGGGGAGGGACCGATCCAGGTGAGCCCGGCGTCGAGCACGGCGCGGGCGAAGTCCGCGTTCTCGGAGAGGAAGCCGTAGCCCGGGTGCACGGCGTCGGCTCCGCAGCGGCGGGCGATCGCGAGGACCGCGTCCCCGTCGAGGTAGGTCTCGGCGGGCGAGCTGCCCTCCAGGGCGTACGCCTCGTCGGCCAGCAGGACGTGCGGGGCGTCGGCGTCGGGGTCGGCGTAGACGGCCACGGACTCGAGGCCGGCCTCGGCGCAGGCGTGGGCGACGCGGACGGCGATCTCCCCGCGGTTGGCGATCAGGATCTTGCGCACGGTGCTACTCCTGGGACGTGTCGGGGTCGGTGGAGGTCTCGGTGGAGGTCTCGGTGGAGAGCCCGGTGGGGATCCCCGGCGCGGTGCCGGCGGGGTCCGGCCGTGCGGTGGTGCCGGCGGCGGTGTCCTCCGGCGCGCCCCCGTCGGGCGCCGGCAGCCGCGCGAAGCGCAGGCGCCCGCCGGGGCGCAGCTGGGCGAGCACAGCGAGGTCCTCCGGGTGCACCACGCCGAGCACGGGGTAGCCGCCGGTGGTGGGCGCGTCCTGGAGCAGGACGACCGGCAGCCCGGAGGGCGGGACCTGGACGCAACCGGGCACGGTCCCCTCGCTGGGCAGCTCGTCCGTGCGCACCCGCTCCAGCGGCTCGCCGGACAGCCGGGCGCCCACGCGGTCGGAGGAGGCGGTGAGCTGCCACTCCTGCGCGAAGAAGGACGCCACGGCGGCGGGGGCGAACCAGTCGTCGCGGGGGCCCGGGACCACCCGGACCGTGGGCACCGCGGGCGGGTCGGCCACCGGCTCGGGGAGCCGGACGGCCGTCCCCGGGTCGGGGCCGACCGGCAGGGCGTCGCCGGCGGCCAGCGGACCCGGGCCCAGGCCGGCGAGTGTGTCCGCGGAGCGGCTGCCCAGCACCGGCGGGACCGCGACCCCGCCCCGGACGCCCACGTAGACCCGCGCCCCGGCCGTCACGGTGCCGACGGCCAGCCGCTCGCCGTCGCGCAGGGCGAACGGGGTGCCGAGCGGGGGCCGCCACGGGGCCGGGCCCGTGACCGTCAGCGCCGCGCGCGCGCCGGTGACGGCCAGGACGTGCTCCCCGTGGGCGGTCAGCTCGAGCCCGCCGAGCAGGTGCTCCAGCACCGCCGCCCCCGGGTCGTTGCCCACCAGCCGGTCGGCCGAGCCGGCGGCGGCGGCGTCGAGCGCGCCCGAGGGGGAGACGCCCAGCGCGGCGGAGCCCGCACGGCCGCGGTCCTGGACCAGCGTCTGCAGTCCCGGCGCCTCGACCACCAGGTGCGGACCCCGCACCCGCGCGGGCTCGACGGCGGCCGGGGCGAGCTCCACGAGCTCGCGCACCGGCCGGTAGCGCACCCGGTCCCCGGAGCGCAGCAGCGAGGGGTCGTCCCGGCCGAGGTCGAACATCGGGGCCGCCGTGCGCCCGATGAGCTGCCAGCCGCCGGGGGAGCTGCGGGGATAGACGGCGGAGAACCGGCCGGCCAGGGCCACCGACCCGGCGGGGACGGCGGTGCGCGGGGTGTCGCGGCGGGGGACGTCGAGGCCGTCCTCGCCCACGCAGTAGAAGAAGCCGGGCGCGAAGCCCGCGAAGGCCGCGGTCCACGACTGCCCGGAGTGGGCCCGGACCACCCCGTCCGCGCCGAGGCCCGTGAGCTCGCCGACCGTCCCGAGGTCCTCGCCGTCGTAGACGACGTCGACGGCCACGGTGCGGGCCTCGCCCGCCCCGGCGCTCCCCCGGGGGGCGGCGCGTGCGGCGCGCAGGACCTCCCGCAGCGCCGCGGTGGTGCTCGCGCGCACGACCACGGTCTCCGCGCCGGCCACGCAGTCCACGAGCCCGGGCAGGTCCGCCGCGGTGAGCCGGGCGTGCACGGCCACGGCGTCGTGCAGGTCGGCGCACTCGACCAGCGCCGCCCGCGGGCCCAGCGGTCGGACCCGGCGGGGCGCGGAGGGGGCCGGTGTGCTCACAGGAAGCTGCCGACGCGCAGGCCGGCCTCCTCGAGTGCGCGGCGCACGCGCTCGGCGACGGCCAGCGCCCCCGGGGTGTCCCCGTGCACGCAGATGCTCTGCGGGTCCACCGCCACGAGGGAGCCGTCGACGGCCTCGACCACGTGCTCGACCGCCATCCGCACCACGCGCGCGGCGATCTCCTCGGGGTCGTGCAGCACGGCGCCGGGCTCGGAGCGGGGCACGAGGGTGGCCTCCGGCGTGTAGCCGCGGTCGGCGAAGGCCTCGCGGACCGTGCGCAGCCCGGCCGCGCGCGCCTGCCGCTCGATCTCGGAGCCGGGCAGCACCAGCAGCGGCAGGGCGTCGTCGACGTCGCGCACGGCGTCGACCACGGCTCCCGCGTGCTCCTCGTGGTGGACGATCGCGTTGTACAGGGCGCCGTGCGGCTTGACGTAGCCGACGCCGGTGCCCGAGGCGCGGGCCAGGGCCTGGAGGGCGCCGATCTGGTAGACGAGCTGGTCGGTCAGCTCGGGGCCGGGCACGGCGATGAAGCGGCGGCCGAAGCCCTTCAGGTCGTCGTAGGAGACCTGGGCGCCCACGGCCACGCCCCGGTCGGCGGCCACGGTGCAGGTGCGGCGGGCGACCGTCGGGTCCCCCGCGTGGAAGCCGCACGCCACGTTGGCGCTGCTGACCACGCCCAGGACGGCCTCGTCCCCGGTCATGGTCCAGGCGCTGAGCGACTCGCCGCAGTCCGCGTTGAGATCGATGTCGAAGGACGGCATGTTGTGCTCCTTGTCGCGTCGGTCCTCCCAGCATGCCCCCTCACCTTGGGTTGTTCAACAATGTCTGCCGTTGGACTCGGTGTCGGGGTCGGTGTCCGTCCGGAACGGTGGACGCCCGGGCCCGCCCGCCGTATGTTGGCCCGCACGAGGGCGCAGCGGTGCCGCGGGCAGCACGGTGGGCCGCGCCGCCCGTCCGCGCCACCGAGGGGACAGCACATGGGCGACGACAGGACCACCCGCACCGAGGACGACTCCCCGGAGCGCTCCGGCTCCGTCCTGGAGCACCTGAGCGAGTCGACCGTGCTCCTGGAGGTCTCCGGCGCGGACCGGGACGGCGTTCTCCGCCGGCTCGCCGAGCTCGGCGCGCACACGGGGCGGGCGTACGACGCCGACAGCACCGTGGCCGCGGCCCTCGCCCGGGAGGAGGAGGGCTCCACCGGGGTGGGCAACGGCGTGGCCCTGCCGCACGCCAAGTCCGCCGGTGCCGAGCGGCCGATGGTCGCGTTCGCCCGCAGCACGGAGGGCGTGGAGTGGAACGCGCTGGACGGCGAGCCGGTCCACCTCGTCTTCCTGATCTCGCTCCCCGAGGAGCGCTCGGGGGACGAGCACCTGGGGATCCTGGCCGAGCTCTCCGAGGCCCTGGCCGACGGGTCCTGCCGGCAGGCCCTCCTCGACGCCGGGAGCGCCGCCGAGGTGCTGACCGTGCTGGAGGACGCGCTGGACCGATCGTCCTAGACCGCGAAGCGCCATTCGGTGCGGGAGTGGTAGGTCTCGCCCGGGCGCAGCACCGGGTCGGTGCGTTCGGGGTGGTTCGGGGAGTCGGGGTGGTGCTGGGGTTCCAGGGCGATGCCGGCCCCGGCGTGGTAGGGGTGCCCGGCGGGTCCGGTGATGGTGCCGTCCAGGGCGTTGCCGGTGTAGACCTGCAGGGCCGGCTGGTCGGTGAACAGCTCCACGGACCGCCCGCTCGCCGGGTGCTCCAGGCGCGCGGCCCGGCGCAGGCCGGCCCCGCGCAGGTGGAAGGAGTGGTCGATGCCGCCCACCGCGGTGATGTCCGGGTGCTCCGCGCGCATCCGGTCCCCGAGGCGGGCCGGGGTGGTGAGGTCCAGCGGGGTGCCGGCCACGGGGGTCAGGGCCCCGGTGGGGAGCCCGTGGTCGTCCACCGGGAGGTAGGAGTCGGCGGTGACGGTGAGCCGGTGGTCCTCGATCGTGCCGGCGCCTTCGCCGGCGAGGTTGAGGTAGAGGTGGCTGGCCAGTGAGGCCACGGTGGGGGCGTCGGTGCGGGCGTCCAGGTCCAGGGTCACGGTGTGGCCGCGCACCCGGTAGGTGGCGGTGACGGTGAGCTCTCCGGGGAAGCCCTGGTCCCCGTGCGGGCTGATCAGCTCCAGGGTCAGCCGGTCCGGGGCGGCGGCCACCGTCCGCCAGAGTCTGCGGTGGAAGCCCTCGGGGCCTCCGTGCAGGGTGTTTCCGCCCTCGTTGGCGGCCAGTTCCACGAGCACGTCGTCGAGGGGGAAGCCGGCCCCGGCGATGCGGTTGGCGTAGCGGCCCACGACCGCGCCCAGGAAGGCTTCCGGGGGTGCCGTGTAGCCGGTGGCGTCCGGGTGGCCCAGGGCGAGGTTGGTGGTGGCCCCGGTGCTGT
>NZ_JBISWJ010000035.1:0-11676 GCF_044462225.1 Kocuria kalidii
CCGGTCCCATCCCGAACCCGGAAGCTAAGACCCACAGCGCCGATGGTACTGCACCCGGAAGGGTGTGGGAGAGTAGGACACCGCCGGACCACACCCAGGAAGGGTCGAGCCCCCGCACACGGTGTGTGCGGGGGCTCCCCACATTAAAACCCCCGACAAACAACCCCGATGAACGACCGTCGACGACCGCGGAGGGCTGCGGGTCAGAACGGTCTCCCTGACGGGGCCGGCTTTCGCTCGTCCGGTTCACCCCCGTGCGCGGCGGCGGTTCCGGCACCATGAGTGCATGATCCGACGTCCGAGAGGCCACGAGCTGGGGGAGATCCAAGCCCTCGAGGCGCGGGCCGGCCGGTTGTTCGCAGACCTCGGCATGGACGCCGTCGCCGACGACCCCCCGCCCGGAGTCCCGGAGCTCCGTGAGGACCTTCGGCGCGGTCTCATCTGGGTGGCCACCGACGACCACGATGCCCTCGTCGGCTATGTCCGTACCGGCTGGATCGACGATGCTCCGCACCTGGAGCAGATCACTGTGGATCCTGCGTTCGGCCGCCGTGGTCATGGCCGTGCCCTGGTCGCCCGGGCGGAGCAGTGGGGCAGAGCGACCGGCGCGGGCCGGATGACGTTGACCACCTTCCGTGATGTCCCCTGGAACGCCCCCTACTACCGGCGGCTGGGCTGGCGAGAGCTGTCCTCGGATGCCATGGGCCCCGAGCTCAGAGCCGTCCGTGCCGCCGAAGCGGCGCGTGGTCTCGACCGGTGGCCCCGCACGGCCATGGTCAAGGACCTCTAACGGTCGTCGTTCGGCCGGCCGCTCCGGTGCGGGGGCCTGGCGTTGTTCGCAGACATCGGCAGTGCTGAGCCGTGGCCGAGCCCCGGGTCGGGGACCCGCCCGTGCGCGGACCGCTCCGCGCACCTCTCGGTCCCGTCCCGCACGGAGTACGGTTGTGCTGTGGACGATCCCGATCTCGTGGCTCTTCCGGTGGGGTTCGTACGGTTCCATCGGCGAGCGTTCATCAACTACCAGCTCAACCGGGCGCACGCGCTGGGCTTCGCCGACCGCGACGAACTGGTCGAGGCCGCGGCCCACGTGCGGTCGATGGAGGACTGTGCCGGTGTGTTCGAGGCCTTGTCGAGCCGGGCGGCCGACGACGCCCGACCACGGCACGCGGCGGGCTACGCCAGAGTCGCGGAGTTCTTCACGCCGTCACGATCTGGCGAGAAGGTGGAGCGCTACCGCCGTTGTCGCGAGCTCTACGACATCGTGTTCGCAGGCACGCCCGTCGTCCGTCATGAGATTCCCTGCGCCGGCGGGACGGTCCCGGCCTATCGGCTGCCGGCGACCGGACCACCGACCGGCAGCACGGTGCTGCTGCACGGCGGGTTCGACTCTCTGATCGAGGAGTTCTTTCCCCTCTGGCAGCGGGTGGCCGCCGCCGGTTTCGACGTGATCGCCTTCGACGGCCCCGGACAGGGGGGTGCGCGGACGTTGCACGGGCTCACCTTCGACCACGACTGGGAGAAGCCGGTCGGCGCGGTGCTGGACCACTTCGGCCTCGAGCGGGCCGCGCTGGTCGGCATCTCGATGGGCGGGTACTGGGCACTGCGTGCCGCAGGGCACGAGCCTCGCATCCACCGGGTGGTCGCGTGGCCGCCGGTGTACGACTGGCTGCACAGGCTCCCGCCTGTGCTGCGCGGTCCGACCCGCACGATGGCGCGGCACCGGCGCTTCATGCGCTGGAGCGTACGCACGCGTGCCCGGCTTTCGCCGACCCTGCGCGTGGTGGTCGACCAGGTCCTGTACATGCTCGACAGCCACGACCCTGCCGATGTCGCGGACTGGTTCCTGGGCATGAACGCCGAGCACCTCGACAGCGGCCGGGTGGACCAGGACGTCCTGCTGATGTGCGGCGAGCACGACGCCTTCCAGCCTCCGGCGCTGACCCGGGCGCAGGCCGGAGCGCTCACGGCTGCCCGGAGCGTCACGACACGCATGTTCACCCGAGCCGAGCATGCCGACCAGCACTGCCAGATGGGCAATCTGGAGCTCGCCTGTCAGGTTCTGACCGCGTGGTTGCTGGCCTCCGACACGAACACGACTGCTTCCGGGACGGAGCCCGGTCTCTCCCCGTAGCGGGGCGAGGCCGAGAGCACGTGTCCCGCACGTCGTCGACGGGTACGTGCGAGTCGGCGTGCGCGCTCCTCCACCTTCCGGTCGTCCTCGTGCTGAGAGGGATGTGACGCCGGTTCTCCCGCACGCTGCGCGGAGGCGCACGGCGTCACACGAGCGGCGTGGCGCACCACGGCGCATAATGCTGGCATGGACGAGACGACCGATTCCCCTGACGCCCCGCGGGTCGCCGAGCAGCCCGAGCAGCTCACTGCGGTGGTGGCCGGGACGGTGGCGGCGGGTGAGTTGCGGGACTTCTTCGACCGGGCTTTCGGGGACCTGGGCCGCGTCATGGCCGAGGGGGCCTTCCAGCCGTCGGGTCCGCCCCTGGCCCTGTATCGCGGGGTGCCGGCCGAGACGGTGCATCTCGAGGTGGGTTTCCCGGTGCGCGGTGAGCTCGCGCCCAGCGGTTCGGTGCTGGCGAGCGGCCTGCCCGCCACCCGCGTGGTGACGTGCGTGCACCGGGGCGACTACGACTCCCTCGGGGAGTCCTGGCGACAGCTGGCGGACTGGGCCGGGCGCCGGGAGCTCTCCCTCGGGGAGCTCATGTGGGAGGTCTACGTGACGGAGCCGAAGCCGGGGGACGATCCGTCGGGCATGGTGACGGAGCTGTACTGGGCCGTGCGGGAGTGATGCCCGTGGACCTCCGGCCGTGCACGAGGAAGGCCCCGACCGTACGGTCGGGGCCTTCCTCGTGTGAGCCGCCGCCGTCTCGTCCACCCTGAGGCAGGCGCTGATCGGTCCGTCCCCCGTCAGCTCGACCCCAACGAGCGGTCCGGGACAGGACCGAGCGCAGGCGGTGCCCGGGGATGCCGGGCGGCGCGCCCACCACGGGGTGGGAGGTGCGGGGCTCCGCGGTCGTCGGCCGATCTTCCACCGCGCAGGAGCCTGATCGGATCGGGCCGGAGGGCTCTCGGGCCTGCTTATACAATGGGGGCGATCATCCTGGCGGGCCGTCCACCGGTCACCGCCGACATGCACGAGAGCCGGCCACTTCTGCGTCGGCACAGAGGAGCGGCACGTGTCCGAGTCTTTCCAGCACGGGTCCCGGGACGAGCACCGGAACGGGAGTTCCGGCGACCGCCGGTCCGGCGGAGGCACGGGGCGCGGCGGCGACCGCTCCGCTCCCGCGCCCCGGCGCCGGACGGACGACGAACGGCGCAAACCCTCCCGCGACGCGCGGGACGACGACCGGAGTGCCGGCGGGGCGCGCGGACGGGGCTCGGAGGCTCGGAAGGACACCGGCTGGAGCAGGAACGACCGTCAGGACGACCGTCGTGGTGGCTATGCTCCGCGGAGTGGTGACCGTCGGGAGGACCGTCCCGGTGAGCGGGGGCCGCGCCGTGACGGCGAGGGCTATCGCGGGCAGCGCGACGACCGTCGTGGTGGGTACGGCGGTGACCGCCGGAGCGAGGACCGGGGCGGCCGTGACGACCGTCGCGGTGGCTACGCCCCGCGGGGTGGTGACCGTCGGGAGGACCGTCCCGGTGAGCGGGGGCCGCGCCGTGACGGCGAGGGCTACCGAGGGCAGCGCGACGACCGTCGAGGTGGGTACGGGGGTGACCGCCGGAGCGAGGACCGGGGCGGCCGTGACGACCGGCGCGGTGGTTACGCTCCTCGGGGTGGTGACCGGCGCGGAGGGTTCCCGGACCGGAACGAGGGCTACCGCGGGCGGCGCGACGACCGGGACGACGTCTCCACCCACCGTCACCGGGCGCCGGAGGTCGACGAGGACATCACCGGGCGCGAGCTCGACAAGCCGACCCGTGCCCAGCTGGGCGCGCTCGAACCGCGCAACGCGGAGGCCGTCGCCAAGCACCTGGTCATGGCCGGGCGTTACCTGCTGGACCTCCCGGAGCTCGCCCTCGAGCACGCGCAGGCGGCCGGACGACGCGGCGGCCGCATCGCCGCGGTGCGGGAGGCGACCGGCATCGCGGCGTACGAGGCCGGTGACTACGCGCTGGCGCTCAAGGAGCTGCGGACGTTCCGCCGGATGACCGGCGCCGACGTCCACCTTCCCCTGATGGTCGACTGCGAGCGGGCCCTCGGGCGCCTGGACAAGGCCGTGGAGCTGGCGACGTCCGAGGCCGTGGACTCGCTCGAACCCGCCGAGAAGGTGGAGCTGGCCATCGTCCTCGCGGGCATGCGGCGCGACCAGGGGGACGCCCAGGGCGTCGTGGACGCGCTGACCATTCCGCAGCTCGACAAGAACCGGGGCTTCCCCTACAGCCCGCGACTGTTCCGGGCCTACGCCGAGGCGCTGCGGGGTGTCGGGAGGGACCGTGAGGGCCTGACGTGGGACCGGCAGGCCGTGGTGGCCGAGGCGGCGCTCGGGACGGGACAGTTCGCCGAGCCCGAGATCATCGACTTCGACGACGAGGAGGAGACCGAGCAGGTGCCGGCGAACGGCGTGGCCCTGGCCGACGCCGAGGAGCCGGTCGCTGAGCCGGTCGCGGAGCCGGTCGGGGAGGCCACCGGGGTGCAGGCCGCGGGCGACGCGACCGGTGCGGACGACGGTGACCGCCCCGACGACGAGTCCGAGGACGTTCTCGACGAGGGCGCAGACGAGGGCGCCGACGAGGAACCGGAGGACACGGAGGACCAGGAGGACAGGGAGGAGGACCTGGACCCCGACGACGACTTCGAGGGCGGTTCCGAGGCCGATCTCGACCCGGACGACGATGCGGAGCTCGTGGACCTCGACGGCGAGGCCGCGGGCGACGGCGAGGACGGCGGTCCGCGGCATGGCTGAGCGCCTGCTCGACCGGTTCGACGCCGTCCTGAGCGATCTGGACGGCGTCGTCTACGCCGGTCCGCACGCCATTCCCGGAGCGCCGGAGGTCCTCCGCCGGATCTCGTCGGACGGTGTGCCCGTGGTGTTCGTGACGAACAACGCCTCGCGCTCCGTCGCGACCGTCGCCGAGCACCTGACCGAGCTGGGTGTGCCCACGGGGCCCGACGGCGTCGTGAGCGCGGCGCAGGCGGGGGCGGAGCTGCTGGCGCAGCGACTCCCGGCCGGCACCTCCGTGCTCGTCACCGGCTCACAGGCGCTGGCCGACGTGGTCGCGGACGCCGGACTCGTCCCGGTCCGTGCCCAGTCCGACGAACCGCGCGCCGTGATCCAGGGCTTCGACCCCGGGCTGGGCTGGGCCCAGCTGGCCGAGGCCGCCTTCACCCTGGCCGATCCGGACGTGCTGTGGGTCGCGACCAACACCGACCGCACCATCCCCCAGGCGCGCGGGATGGCCCCCGGCAACGGCACCCTGGTGGCCGCCGTGGCCGCCACCACAGCGCGCCCCCCGGTCGTGGCCGGCAAGCCGGAGGCCCCCATCTTCCGCACGGCCGCGGAGCGCGCCGGCAGCACACGGCCCGTGGTGCTGGGGGACCGGCTGGACACCGACATCCGGGGCGGCAACGCCGCCGGCTTCGCGACGATCGCCGTGCTCACCGGGGTGGACACCCTGCACACCATTCTCGCGGCGTGCACGGCCGAGCGCCCGGACCACGTCGTCGGCACCCTGGACGCCCTGTTCGAGCCGTACCCGGACGTGGAGATCTCGCCCTCGCCGCAGGGGCACACCGCCCGCTGCGGGGCCGCGGAGGCGGAGGCCGACGGCGCGCGGCTGCGGATCCGGGGCGACCGGGGCGACCTCGACGCCTGGCGGGCCGCGTGCGCGGCCTGGTGGGCGGCGCACCCCGACACGGACGTCCCCGTGGTCCCCGACCCGGAGTGGGAGTCCGGGTCATGAGCGGGGACCCCGTGCCGCAGCACGCACCCGGGACCGGGAGCGCGGTTCTGCACCCGACCGGTCACGCCCAGGTCGACGCCGTGCTCGAGCGCGCCGCGGAGCTGGAGCTGCTGCCGGTCGCGGAGCACCCGGCACACTACGAGGTCCTGCACGCGGCACTCGTCGCCGCGCTGGACGCCGAGCCCGGCACCGAGCCCGCCGGACCCGTGCCCGCCGGACCTGTGCCGGACACGCCGGCCCTGCGGGGGGAGGCCGGGCCCCGGTGAGCACCCGACTGGACCAGGAGCTGACCGTGCGGGCGCTCGCCCGCTCCCGGACGGTCGCCGTCCGCTGGATCGAGGAGGGACGGGTGCTCGTGAACGGCCGGCCGGCGACCAAGCCGTCCGCCCGCGTCGGCCCCGCCGACCTGCTGGAGGTCCGCCCCGCGGACGTCCCCGACTACGTCAGCCGCGCCGGGCACAAGCTGGCCGGGGCGCTCGCAGCCTTCCCGGGCATCGAGCCGGCGGGACGGCGGTGCCTCGACGCCGGCGCCTCCACGGGAGGGTTCACCGACGTGCTGCTGCGGAGCGGCGCCCGGGAGGTGGTCGCCGTGGACGTGGGCCACGGCCAGCTGGACAGCTCGCTCCGGGAGGATCCCCGGGTCCGGGTGCTCGAGGGCATGAACGTGCGCTGGATGAGCCCGGAGGACATCGGCGGCCCCGTGGAGCTCACGGTCTGCGACCTGTCGTTCATCTCGCTGACCCTGGTTTTGGCCCCCCTGACCGCCGCCACGCTGCCCGGAGGGGACCTGGTGCTGATGGTCAAGCCCCAGTTCGAGGTGGGCGCCGACCGTCTCGCCCGGACGGGCGTGGTCACGAGCGAGCCGGAGCGGACGCGGGCGGTCGAGGCCGTGGCCGCCGCGGCACAGGTGCAGGGGCTGTCGGTGCTCGGCCGGGAGCGGAGCCCCCTGCCGGGCCAGGACGGCAACCACGAGTTCTTCCTGTGGTGCCGCCGGAACCCACCGTCCTGACTGTCGCCGCCCTCGCGTAGGGTGGTGAGCGGTGCCCGGTCCGCGGGCACGGCGCGCGCCAGGGGCCGGTCCCGGCCACGACGACGCCCGCGTGCACCGAGCAGTCGAGGACGGGAGGACCCGGTGAGCAGGAAGATCCTCGTCATGGCCCACATGGGCCGGCAGGAGGCCAAGGACGCCGCCCGGGACTCGTGCTTCCGGCTCCACGACGCCGGTCTGGTCCCGGTGGTCTCGCGCGCCGACCTCGAGGCGCTCCAGGAGGACGCGGTGCCCCTCCCTCCCGTGGAGATCATCGAGGAGGACGTCTCCCTGCGGGAGGTCGAGCTCGTCATGGTGCTCGGCGGCGACGGGTCGATCCTGCGGGCGGCGGAGCTGGTGCGCAGTGTGGACACCCCGCTGCTGGGCGTGAACCTCGGCCACGTCGGCTTCCTCGCCGAGAGCGAGCGCTCCGACCTGAACGAGTCCGTCGACGCCATCGTGGACGGGCGCTACACGGTCGAGCAGCGCATGACGATCGACGTCACCGTGTGGCAGGAGGAGAAGAAGGTCCTGCACACCTGGGCCCTGAACGAGGCCTCCGTGGAGAAGGGCGATCGCGAGAAGATGGTCGAGGTGGTCATCGAGGTGGACCGGCGGCCGCTGAGCACGTTCGGGTGCGACGGCGTGGTCCTGGCCACCCCGACCGGTTCCACGGCCTATGCGTTCTCCGCCGGCGGGCCCGTCGTGTGGCCCGAGGTCGAGGCGCTCCTCATGGTGCCGCTCAGCGCCCACGCCCTGTTCTCACGGCCCCTCGTCGTCTCCCCGAACTCCATGATGGCCGTCGAGGTGCTCACCCGGACCGACGCCCGCGGCGTGCTGTGGTGCGACGGGCGCCGGACCACCGAGCTGCCGCCGGGATCCCGGATCGAGGTGGTGCGCTCCCCGAAGGCCGTGAACCTGGCGCGGATGCACCGCACGCCCTTCTCCGAGCGGCTCGTGAAGAAGTTCGAGCTGCCCACGAGCGGTTGGCGCGGCCCGGTCCCCCCGCACGAGGCCGTCGCGGCCCGGACCACTGCCCTTCCCACCGTCCGCGTCGACCAGTCCGCCGCCGGCCAGGAGCACGAGCCGCAGAAGTCCACCGTGGGGCACGAGATGCCCCACGAGACCGTCCCCCCGCCCCGGGGGACCCGCGACGAGACCGGGGGACCGACCGGATGATCGAGGAGATCCGCATCCACGACCTCGGCGTCATCACGGACGCCGTGCTGCCCCTCGGACCCGGGCTCAGCATCCTCTCCGGTGAGACCGGTGCCGGCAAGACCATGGTGGTCACCGCCCTCGGGATGCTGCTCGGCAACCGGTCCGACGCCGGGGCCGTGCGCTCCGGGGCGCCCCGAGCGGTCGCCGAGGCCGTCGTGCGGGTCCCGGCCGGCCACCCGGCCGCGGCCCTCGTGGAGGACGCCGGCGGCGCCGTCGACGTCGAGTCCGTCGGAGCGGTCGAGGAGGCCCTCGTCACCGTCGCGCGGACCGTGACCGCCGAGGGGCGCAGCCGGGCCCATGTCGGCGGCCGCTCCGCACCCGTGGGCACGCTCTCCGCCGTGGGACAGACCCTGGTGGCCGTCCACGGACAGTCCGACCAGCTGCGGCTGAAGTCCCCGGCCGCGCAGCGCCACGCGCTCGACCAGTACGCGGGGGAGGAGCTGACCGCGGACCTGCGCCGCTACCGGGAGCGGCTCGCCGAGTACCGCACCGTGCAGCAGACCCTGCGGGACGTCACGGAGCACGGCCGTGAGCGCGCCCTCGAGGCGCAGTCCCTGCAGGGGGCCCTCGAGGAGATCGACGCCGTGGACCCCGAGCCGGGGGAGGACGAGCGCCTCGACCAGGAGAGCCAGAAGCTCACCAACCTCGAGCAGCTGCGCGCCGCCGCGCTGACGGCCCACGCCGCCCTCAGCGGCGGGGAGTTCGCCGACGGGGACACCCCGGACGCGACGGCCCTGGTCGCCGCGGCGCACCGGGCGCTGGAGCAGGAGGCCGGCTCCGACCGCGAGCTCGAGGAGCTCTCCGGGCGGGTCGCCGAGCTGGCCGTCCTCGTCAACGACATCGCCGCCGACCTCTCCGGCTACGCCTCCGGGCTCGACGACGAGGGTCCCGCACGCCTGGCCGAGGTCGAGGCCCGCCGGGCCAAGCTCAAGGCCCTGACCCGGAAGTACGGCGCCAGCGTGGACGAGGTGCTGGACTGGGCGGGGCGCTCGCGGACCCGCCTCGACGAGCTCACGGACGACCCCGCCCGGGAGCAGGAGCTGCGGGCCCGCCTCGAGGAGCTGCACGCCGCGCTGACCGACCTGACCGACCGGATGACCGAGCAGCGCCGAGAGGCGGCGCACCGGCTCTCCGGGGCCGTCAGCTCCGAGCTCACGGCGCTGGCCATGCCCAACGCCTCCCTCGTCATCGAGGTCGTGCCCACGGAGGAGTTCTCCGGGCACGGGCGGGACGAGATCTCCTTCCTCCTCGAGCCGCACGCCGGCGCCGCGCCGCGGCCCCTCGGCAAGGGGGCGTCCGGCGGTGAGCTGTCCCGTCTGATGCTCGCGATCGAGGTGGTCCTCGCCGCGGTGGACCCCGTGCCCACCTTCGTCTTCGACGAGGTGGACGCGGGCGTGGGCGGCAAGGCGGCCGTGGAGATCGGCCGGCGGCTGAAGATGCTCGCCCAGCACGTCCAGGTGCTCGTGGTGACGCACCTGCCCCAGGTCGCGGCCTTCGCCGACCAGCACGTCCTCGTCACCAAGAGCCCGGACGCCACGGTCAGCGACGTGCGCGTGCTCGACGAGGAGGAGCGCGTGGTGGAGCTCGCCCGCATGCTCGCGGGGCACGAGGACTCCGCCGCGGCACGGGAGCACGCCCGGGAACTGGTCCGGGACGCGGCGCTCTGAGGCGCCGCCGCGCACGGTGATCCACAGCACGCAACCGGTGTCCTGACAGGACAAGAATGATAGGGTCGAATTCCGTGGTGAATGCAAACGAAGCCGCCCACGAGGCCGGCGCACAGCAGACCGAAAACCAGCGACCTGGCAAGGTGACCCGTCAGATCTTCGTGACGGGCGGCGTGGCCTCCTCCCTCGGCAAGGGCCTGACGGCCTCGTCCCTCGGGATGCTGCTGCGGGCACGCGGACTCTCCGTGACGATGCAGAAGCTGGATCCGTACCTCAACGTCGATCCCGGCACCATGAACCCCTTCCAGCACGGCGAGGTCTTCGTGACCGACGACGGCGCGGAGACCGATCTCGACATCGGCCACTACGAGCGCTTCCTCGACGAGGACCTCGACGCCTCGGCCAACGTCACCACCGGCCAGGTCTACTCGACGGTCATCGCCAAGGAGCGCCGGGGCGAGTACCTCGGCGACACCGTGCAGGTCATCCCGCACATCACGGACGAGCTGAAGAACCGCATGCGCCGCCGTGCCCAGGACGAGGACCAGCCGGACATCATCATCACGGAGATCGGCGGAACGGTCGGTGACATCGAGTCCCAGCCGTTCCTCGAGGCCGCCCGGCAGGTGCGCCAGGACGTCGGCCGCCGCAACGTGTTCTACCTGCACGTCTCGCTCATCCCCTTCATCGGCCCCTCGGGCGAGCTGAAGACCAAGCCGACCCAGCACTCCGTGGCCGCCCTGCGCGGTCTCGGGATCCAGCCGGACGCGCTGGTGCTGCGCTCCGACCGGCAGGTCCCCGACACGATGCTGCGCAAGATCGGCAACGCGTGCGACGTCGACCACGACGCAGTGATCTCCTGCCCGGACGCCCCGAGCATCTACGACATCCCCCGGACGCTGCACTCGCAGGGACTCGACACCTACATCCTCGACTACCTCGGGCTGGGCTACCGGGACGCCGACCTGGCGCAGTGGGAGCGCCTGCTCAAGGCGGTGCACGAGCCCGCCCACTTCGTGACGGTGGCCATGGTCGGCAAGTACATCGACCTGCCGGACGCCTACCTGTCCGTGTCCGAGGCCCTGCGCGCCGGCGGCTTCGCCAACGACGCCCGCGTGAAGCTCAAGTGGGTCGCCTCGGACCTGTGCGAGACGCCGGAGGGCGCCCGGCGCGAGCTCGGCGACGTCGACGCCATCTGCGTCCCGGGCGGTTTCGGCATCCGCGGGATCGAGGGCAAGCTCGGCACCCTGCGCTTCGCCCGGGAGCACCGCATCCCGACCCTCGGCCTGTGCCTGGGCCTGCAGTGCATGGTCATCGAGTTCGCCCGCTCGGAGCTGGGCCTGGCCGGGGCCTCCTCGACCGAGTTCGAGCCGGACACCGGACACCCGGTCATCGCCACCATGGACGAGCAGAAGCAGTTCGTGGAGGGCGCCGGCGACCTCGGCGGCACCATGCGCCTGGGACTGTACGACGCCCAGCTGCGCCCCGGCTCCGTGGTGGCCGGCGCGTACGGCTCCACGGAGGTCAAGGAGCGCCACCGCCACCGCTACGAGGTCAACAACGAGTACCGCGAGCGCCTCGAGGAGGCCGGACTCGTGATCTCCGGGACCTCCCCGGGCGGCACGCTCGTGGAGTTCGTCGAGCTGCCCGCCGAGGTGCACCCCTACTACGTGGGCACCCAGGCGCACCCCGAGCTCATGTCCCGGCCGACGCGCCCGCACCCGCTGTTCGACGGACTCGTCAAGGCGGCCCTGGAGCGCCGGCAGGCGGAGGGCCGCTGAGCCCGCGCCCGTCGACGCACGGGCCCCCGGCGCAGGCGCCGTGTCCTCGCGGGCACCGGCGCCT
>NZ_JBISWJ010000036.1:0-23134 GCF_044462225.1 Kocuria kalidii
CCGGGCGGCCGACCCGGAAGGACCGCCATGGACATCCGCCACCTCGCCCCCGAGGAGCTCTCGGACCAGCCCAGCGACCGCCGCACGGTGGCCTCCGAGACGGTCTACGAGGGGTTCATCTGGGACGTCCGGCGTGACGAGTTCGAGCTGTCGCAGGGGGAGGATCCCCTGCGGCGCGACTACATCACCCATCCCGGGGCCGTGTCCGTGCTCGTCCTCAACGACGACGACGAGGTCTTCCTGATCAACCAGTACCGCCGGCCGGTCGGGATGACGATGTGGGAGATCCCCGCCGGCCTGCTGGACGTCGAGGGCGAGGACCCCGCCGCCGCGGCGCGGCGGGAGCTCGCCGAGGAGGCCGACCTGCGCGCCGAGCGGTGGGACGTCCTCGTGGACTTCCACAACAGCCCCGGCTCCTCCTCGGAGGCCAACCGGGTCTTCCTGGCGCGGGGCCCCGGTGACGTCCCGCAGGACGAGCGCCACGAGCGCGACGGGGAGGAGGCGGAGATCCACGGGGCGTGGGTCCCGCTCGACGGTGCGGTGCGCGCCGTGCTGGAGGGCCGTCTGAACTCGCCCGCCGCGGTGATCGGGCTCCTCGCCGCGCACGCCGCGCGGTCCGAGGGCTACCGGTCCCTGCGCCCGGCCGACACGCCGTGGCCCGGCCACCCCGACCTCCGGTGACCGGCGCGCCGCCCGCGGCGGCACCGGGCGACGCGCTCGACCGTGCCCTGGAGCGCTATCTGCAGCACCTGGCCGTGGAACGGGGACTCGCGGCGAACACGCTCGCCGCGTACCGGCGGGACCTGTCCCGCTACGCCGAGCACCTGCGCGAGCGCACGGACCCGCCCGTGACCACCCTGGAGGGGATCAGCACGGGACACGTGCGCGACTTCCTCCGGGACCTGTCCGCCGGGTCGGAGGACAGCGCACCCCTGAGCACCCGCAGCGCGGCCCGCTGCCTGGTGGCGGTCCGGGGCGCCCACCGCTTCTGGGCCCTCGAAGGGCTCACCCGCACGGATCCCGCCGCCCCCGTCCAGCCGCCCGCGCCGGGGCTGCGCCTGCCCCGGGCCGTCCCGGTCGAGCAGGTCACCGCGCTGCTCGAGTCGACCGGCGGTGAGACCCCGCAGCAGCTGCGCGACCGTGCGCTGCTCGAGCTCCTGTACTCGACCGGCGCCCGGATCTCGGAGGCGACCGGCCTCGACGTGGACGACCTGTCCCGGGCCGTGCGCCGGAGCGGCGAGCCGGAGGACACCGACACCGGGATCCCGTTCGTGCGGCTGTTCGGCAAGGGCGGCAAGGAACGGATGGTCCCGCTCGGCTCCTGGGCCGTGCGCGCCGTGGACGACTGGCTCGTGCGGGGCAGGCCGGCTCTCGCCGCGGAGGGGCGCGGCACCCCGGCGCTGTTCCTCAACGCCCGGGGAGGGCGGATCAGCCGGCAGACGGCCTGGACCTCGGTGCGGACCGCGGCGGACCGGGCCGGCCTCGGCGACCGGATCACGCCGCACACCCTCCGCCACTCCTTCGCGACCCACCTCCTGGAGGGCGGCGCGGACCTGCGGGTCGTGCAGGAGCTGCTCGGCCACGCGTCGGTCAGCACCACGCAGGTGTACACCCTGGTGACCGTCGACTCCCTGCGCGAGGTCTACGCCGCGGCCCACCCCCGGGCGCTGTAGGGCCGGGCGCGTCAGGAACGGGCGGACCGCTGCCGGACCTGCCCCGCGAGGTCTATCCTGGGTCCGTGCGCCGGGGGACGCACGCGGACGGCAGGGGGCGTCATGGACGGGCTCGCACGGTCGACGAACAGCACTCGGCGGGGCGCGGTGCTCGCCCTGCTCTGCGCCCTGGTCCTGGGCGCCCTACCGGCGACAGCCCCGCCGCCCGCGTACGCCGTCACGGCCATCGAGGCCGAGCACCGGCGGCTCGGCGGGGCCTCCGGACGCCTCGGGGCGGCCCTCGCCCCGGAACGCTGCGGGCTGCGCAACAGTGGCTGCTACCGGAGCTTCGAGCGGGGCAGCATCCACTGGTCCCCGGGCACCGGCGCACGGGCCACGTGGGGCGCGGTCCGCGCGGCCTGGGCGGCGACGGGCTGGGAGCGCGGCCGGCTCGGCTATCCCGTCGGCGGGGAGGTCTGCGGGCTGCGCGACGGCGGGTGCTACCAGAGCTTCGAGCGGGGCGGCATCCACTGGTCCCCGCCCAGCGGCGCACACCCCACGTGGGGCGCGATCCGCTCGGCCTGGGCGGCCTCGGGCTGGGAGCGCGGAGCCCTCGGCTATCCGACCGGTGGCGAAAGCTGCGCCGGCCGGAGCTGCCGGCAGTCCTTCCAGCGGGGGTCCATCACGTGGACGAACGGCGGGGGCATCCGGGTGGCCCGGGAGATCGACCGGGCCGCGTCGGTGTTCGTCGTCGTCAACAAGCGCCGCCCTCTGTCCCCGGTCGACTACGTACCGGGCAACCTCGAGTCCGTGGGCGGGCACCTGATGCGGGCGGACGCGGCCGCCGCGTTCCGCCGCATGCAGGCCGACGCCGCGAGGGACGGAGCGCCGATGACGCCGATCAGCGGCTACCGCTCCTACGCCACGCAGCGCGACCTGTACCGCCACTACGTGTCGCTGTACGGGCAGGCGCAGGCGGACCTGATCTCCGCCCGCCCGGGGCACAGCGAGCACCAGACCGGACTCGTCATGGACATCGGCGACCCGAGCGGGGAGTGCGGTCTGCAGCAGTGCTTCGCGGACACCCCGGCCGGGGCGTGGGCACGGGCCCACGCCCACGAGTACGGCTTCGTCGTGCGGTATCCGCCCGGCCGCACGGCGACCACCGGCTACGCCTACGAGCCGTGGCACCTCCGCTACGTGGGGCGGCACGTCTCGACCGGGATGGCCCGCCACGGCATTCCCACGCTGGAGCACTACATGCGGTTGCCGGCCGCGCCCACGTACTGAGCCCGAGGGCCCTCCGCCGACCGCGGAGGGGTCACAGGTGCCGTTCGTCGGGCCCGTTGTACTCGGACAGCGGGCGGATCAGCGAGTTGGACGCGACCTGCTCCATGACGTGGGCGGTCCAGCCGGTGATGCGGGCGGCCACGAACAGCGGGGTGAACGTGGGGATGTCGAACCCCATGAGCCAGTAGGTCGGCCCCGCCGGGTAGTCGAGGTTGGGCTTGATCCCCTTGGCCTCGTCCATGGACTTCTCGAGCCCGTGGTACAGGCCCAGCAGCTCGTCCCGGCCGTAGTGGGCGACCATCGTGTCCAGCGCCGCCTTCATGGTCGGCACGCGGGAGTCGCCGCGCTTGTAGACGCGGTGGCCGAAGCCCATGACCTTCTTCTTCGCCGCGAGAGCCTCGTCCATCCAGGCCTTGGCGCGGGCCTCCGCGTCGGCGGCGGACTCCTCCATCCGGATGCCCAGTTCCACGAACGTCTCCATGACGGCCTCGTTGGCCCCGCCGTGCAGGGAGCCCTTCAGCGCGCCGATGGCGGCCGTGACCGCCGAGTGCAGGTCCGACAGGGTCGAGGTCACCACCCGGGCGGTGAAGGTCGAGGCGTTGAAGGAGTGCTCGGCGTAGAGGATCATCGACACGTTGAACGCCTCGACGACCGACGGGTCCGCCTCCTCGCCGAAGGCCATCCACAGGAAGTTGGCGGAGTAGTCGAGGTCCTCGCGCGGGGGCACGACGTCCTGGCCCCGACGGCGGCGCTGGTCGTAGCACACGACCGCGGGCATGGCCGCGAAGAGCTTCTGCGCCTTGGCGAGGTTCGCCTCGGGCGAGGAGTCCTCGGCCTGCGGGTCCTGCGCGCCCAGCACGGAGGCCGCGGTGCGGCACACGTCCATGGGGTGGCAGGTGGTGGGCAGGGCGTCGATGATCGCCTTCAGCTCGGGAGTCAGCGCCCGGTGGCCCCGCTCCAGGGCCCGGAACTGCGCCAGCTCCTCGTCCGTGGGCAGCTCTCCGTTCCACAGCAGCAGCGCGACCTGCTCGAAGGAGCAGGACGCGGCGAGCTCCTGGACGGGGTAGCCGCGGTAGAGCAGGGAGTTGCTGTCCGGGTTGACCTTCGAGACGGCCGTGTAGTCGGCGACGACGCCGGCCAGCCCCTTGTGGACCTCGTTCTGGTTCTCGGTCATGGTGGTCTCCTCCACGTGGTCGGTGGGTAGCGTGCGGTCAGTGGTGCCGGCCGGGGACCTCGAAGTCGAAGACCCCGGAGTCGAACTGGGTGTACCCGTTGTAGTCCACCAGGTCGTAGAGACGGGCGCGAGTGAGCATGTCCGGCACGGCCGCCTGCTGGCTGCCGTCGGACCGGATGGTCTCCAGCACCCGTTCCATGGCGCCGAGGGCCGCCCGCATCAGGGTGACCGGATAGATGATCATGTTCACGCCGGCGTCCTGGAGCTGGTCGGCGGTGAACAGCTGCGACTTCCCGAACTCGGTCATGTTCGCCAGGATCGGCACGTCCACCGCCGCCCGCACGGCCTCGAACTCCGAGAGGTCGGCCATCGCCTCGGGGAAGATCGCGTCGGCGCCGGCGTCCACCAGGGCCCGGGCCCTGTCGGTGGCCGCGGCGAGGCCCTCGACGCCGCGGACGTCGGTGCGGGCCATGATGAGGAAGTTCGGGTCCCGGCGGGCCTCGGCGGCGGCACGGACCCGCTGCACGGCCGTGTCGAGGTCCACGACGTTCTTGCCGTCCAGGTGACCGCAGCGCTTCGGATTGAACTGGTCCTCGATGTGGCACCCGGCCAGGCCCGCGTTCTCGAGCTCCTGCACGGTGCGGGCCACGTTCATGGGCTCCCCGAAGCCGGTGTCGGCGTCGACCAGGCACGGCAGGTCCGTGATCCGGGCGATCTGCCCGGCGCGGGCGGCGACCTCGGGCAGGGCGGTCAGGCCGATGTCCGGGAAGCCCAGCTCGTTGGCCAGCACGGCTCCGGAGATGTAGACGCCGTCGAAGCCCTGCTCCTGGATCAGGGTCGTGGACAGCGGGGTGTAGGCGCCGGGGAACTGCACGATCCGCGGCCCGGCGAGCATCTCGCGCAGGGCGATCCGCTTGGTCTCAGGGGTGGTGGTGGAGAACAGCATGCTCAGAAGATTCCCTTCGTGCCGGTGCGCAGGTCGGAGGAGGCCGTGACGTTGAGGGCGTCCAGCTCACCGGCGCCCAGGTCCGGGAGGTTCTCGGCCGCGGCGATGAAGCGTTCCAGCTCCTCCGCCGCGACGATCCCCTCGGCGAGGGAGCGCAGCTTGGACACGTACTGCTCCCGCGCGAACGGGCGGGCCCCGAGGGGGTGGGCGTCGGCCACCGCGATCTCCTCGACCACGGTGGAGCCGTCGTCGAGGGTGATCTCGGCCCGTCCCCCGAAGGCCTTCTCCGCCGGGTCCAGGGAGTGGTACCGGCGGGTCCACTCGGCGTCCTCGGCCGTGGTCACCTTCTTCCACAGGGACACCGTGTCGGGCCGCCCGGCGCGCTCGGGGGCGTAGGAGCCCACGTGGTCCCAGGCCCCGTCCTGCAGGGCCACCGTGAAGATGTAGGGGATCGAGTGGTCGAGGGTCTCCCGGGTCGCGGTCGGATCGTACTTCTGGGGGTCGTTCGACCCCGACCCGATCACGTAGTGCGTGTGGTGGGAGGTGTGCAGCACGATCGACCCGATCCGGGACGGGTCGGCCAGCTCGGGACGCTCGCGGTGCAGCTTGCGGGCCAGGTCGATCCAGGCCTGCGCCTGGTACTCGGCCGAGTGCTCCTTGGTGTAGGTGTCCAGGATCGCGGCCTTGGCCTCGCCCGGGGCCGGCAGCGGCACCTCGTAGGCGGCGCCGGGGCCGTCCAGCAGCCAGGCGATGACCCCGTCCTCGCCCTCGTAGATGGGGGTGGGAGAGGTCTGGCCGCGCATCGCACGGTCCACGGCCTCGACGGCCATCTTCCCGGCGAACGCCGGGGCGTGGGCCTTCCAGGTGGAGATCTCTCCCTTGCGGGACTGGCGGGTCGCGGTGGTGGTGTGCAGTCCCTGGCCGATCGCGTGGAAGATCGTCCCCACGTCCAGGCCCAGCAGGGTGCCGATGCCGGCGGCCGCCGAGGGACCGAGGTGGGCGACGTGGTCGATCTTGTGGGCGTGCAGGCAGATCGACTTGACGAGGTCGACCTGCAGCTCGTAGCCGGTGGCGATGCCGCGCACCAGGTCGCGGCCCGTGGCGCCCGCGTGCTGGGCGACGGCGAGGATCGGGGGGATGTTGTCACCGGGGTGGGAGTACTCGGCGGCCAGGAACGTGTCGTGGTAGTCCAGCTCGCGTACGGCCACTCCGTTGGCCCAGGCCGCCCACTCCGGGGAGACCTTGTGCCGGTCCGCGGGGACCCCCAGGACGGCGGAGCCGGTCCCGCGCGGGCCGGGTGCGTGGGCCAGCGCCTGGTCCCGGGCCGAGACGATCGGGTCCCGGTTCAGCGAGGCGATCGCCACCGAGGCGTTGTCCAGGACCCGGTTGATCACCATCTCGGTCACCTCGGGGGTGACCTCGACCGGGTCCGCGGCGACCTCGGCCATCTTCCAGGCGAGCTGCTCCTCGCGGGGCAGGTTGTCCTTCGACGGGTGGACGCGCACGGGGTGGAGAACGGTCATGGGGGTTTCCTCTCGTGGGACGGACGACCGCCGGCGGCGGACGACGGGTGCGCCCGCGCTCAGCCGGCGGCCTCGAGCGGGGGAGCGGGCTGGACCCACTCGCGGACGGGGGTGGTCAGGACGGCGTGCAGCGAGTTGGCCAGGTGCACGCGGGTCGCGGCCTCGGCGAGCTCCTCGGAGCCCTCCGCGATCGCCCGGGCGATCTGGGCGTGCTCCGCGGCGGCCCGCGTGAGCCGGTCCGGGTTGGTGCGCGAGAGCTTGCGCACGCGCACCAGGTGCAGGCGCAGGGAGCGCTGGGCGGCCGTGAGGTAGGGGTTGGCCGTGGCCTCGTCGATGGCCCGGTCCATGCGCTCCACGAGGTCGTAGTAGCCGGCCCGGTCCGTGCCGGGGCCGTGCGCCTGGTCCACGACCGCCTCGAGCTCGGCCGCCATCCGCTGGAACGCGGCGGCGTCGCACCGCCGGGCGGCGAGCCGGGCCGCCCGGCAGTCGAGGGCCTCGCGCAGCTCGAACAGGGCCCGGACGTCGTCGAGGGAGATCTGGGAGACCACCACGCCGCGTCCGCGGTGGGCCTCGGCGAGACCGTCGGCCGTCAGCCGGCTGAGCGCCTCGCGGATCGGCGTGCGGGAGATCCCGAAGCGCTCCGACTGCTCGACCTCGCCCAGCACCTGGCCCGGGAGCAGCCGCCACTCGACGATGTCCTCGCGCAGGGCCTCGTAGGCCCGGTCGCTGGCTCGCACGGCTCTCTCCTCGCCTCGGTCGACCCCGCCGGGGAGCTCGGCGCGGATCGTAGGTGACAGACATCACACGACGCGCTCAGTGTATACACCCTGGCGGGCAGCTGACGAGAGATTCGGCAAACCTCTGCTCCGTCCTGCATCAATGTATACACGATCCTTGTTGCCTGTGATCTGTGCCACTAGGGTGTCCGGCAGGACCGCAACGCCCTGGAGGAACCCATGAGCACCGACGACCGAACACCCCGGCAGAACGAGGGCTACGCCGAGGTCTACCGCCGCAGCGTGCAGGACCCGGAGGCGTTCTGGCTCGACGCCGCCCGCGCCGTGGACTGGGTGCACGAGCCCACCGTCGCCCTCGACGACTCCGCGGCCCCGCTCTACCGCTGGTTCCCGGACGGCCGGCTCAACACCTCGTACAACGCCCTCGACCGCCACGTGGAGGCCGGTCACGGCGAGCGCACGGCCCTCGTCTACGACTCCGCGGTGCTGGGGGTCCGGGAGAGCTTCAGCTACGCCCGCCTGCGGGACGAGGTCGCCCGGTTCGCCGGGGCGCTCGCGGCCCGGGGCGTGGGGAAGGGCGACCGGGTGCTCGTCTACCTCCCGATGATCCCGCAGGCCGCCGTGGCGATGCTGGCCTGCGCCCGGCTGGGGGCGGTGCACTCGGTGGTGTTCGGCGGGTTCGCCCCGAAGGAGCTCGCCTCCCGCATCGACGACTCGCGGCCGGTCGTGGTGGTGACCACGACCGGCGGGGTGGAGCCGAAGCGGCGGATCGAGTACATCCCCGCGATCGAGGAGGCCCTGCGGATGGCCGAGCACGCCCCCGGGACCGTCCTGGTGCACGAGCGGCCGGGGTTCGAGACCACGGTCGAGGACGCCCGGGGCCGGGCCGGGGCCGACGGGCAGCCCGCGGTCGAGTGGCTCGACTGGGCGGCCGCCGTCGAGGGCGCCGAGCCCGCGGCACCCGTGCCGGTCGCGGCCACCGACCCGCTCTACGTCCTGTACACCTCCGGCACCACGGGGACACCGAAGGGTGTGGTCCGGGACAACGGCGGGCACGCCGTGGCCCTGGCGTGGTCCATGCGCAACGTCTACGACGTCGGCCCCGGCGAGGTGATGTGGACGGCCTCGGACGTCGGCTGGGTCGTGGGCCACTCCTACATCGTCTACGGCCCGCTGCTGGCCGGCGCCACGACGGTGCTCTACGAGGGCAAGCCCGTGGGCACCCCGGACGCCGGCGCGTTCTGGCAGCGGGTCGAGGAGCACGGCGTCAAGGTGCTCTTCACGGCGCCCACGGCCCTGCGCGCCATCCGCCGGGCGGATCCGGAGGGCGAGCTCGTGCGCCGGCACGACATCGGCTCCCTGCGCACGCTGTTCGTGGCGGGGGAGCGTCTGGACCCGGAGACGTACCACTGGGCCTCCCGGGTGCTGGGCGTGCCCGTCGTCGACCACTGGTGGCAGACGGAGACGGGGTGGGCCATCTGCGCCAACCCCCTCGGGATCGAGCGGCTGCCCCTCAAGGCCGGCTCGCCGTCCGTGCCGGTGCCGGGGTACCGGGTGGAGATCCTGGACCCGCTGGGCCGGCCCGTCGGGGTCGGCGAGGAGGGCAACATCGCCCTGCGCCTCCCGCTGCCGCCGGGCACGCTCCCCACCCTGTGGGGCGACGACCGGCGGTTCGTGGACTCCTATCTCAGCGCGTTCCCCGGCTACTACGCCACGGGCGACTCCGGGCACGTGGACGAGGACGGCTACGTCTACGTCATGGGCCGCACCGACGACGTCATCAACGTCTCCGGCCACCGTCTGTCCACCGGGGCGATGGAGCAGGTCCTGGCCTCCCACCCGGCCGTGGCCGAGTGCGCCGTGATCGGGGTGGGGGATCCGCTGAAGGGTCAGCGGCCGTCCGGGTACGTCGTGCTCAAGACCGGCGCCGACCTGCCCGAGGACCGGCTCCGGGAGGAGCTCGTGGCGCTGGTGCGCCGGCAGATCGGAGCGGTGGCCGACTTCAAGGACGTCGCCGTGGTCGACGGGCTGCCCAAGACCCGCTCCGGGAAGATCCTGCGCAAGACCATGCGGCAGATGGCCGACGGAGAGGACTACACCGTGCCCTCGACGATCGAGGACCCCTCCGTGCTGACGGCCCTGGAGGGCGTGCTGCGTCCCCCCGGCGCTCGAGAGCGCGCCGCCGCACCCGGGGATTCGGGGGCGGACCGGCGGCGGCGGTACCCTGGTAGCTGATCGAGTCCAGGAGAACCCCAGGTCGGACCGTCCGGCCCGGGCCGCCCCGTGCCCGGGGCCGGCCCGCCCGCGCACGACCACGAACGAGAGAGCGGTGCCACGAGTGAGCCAGCAGAGCGACGAGAGGACCCCCGGCACGGGCGAGGCCGGGACGGGGACCGTCGGCCTGACCGGCCGTCCCGTCCGCGACTTCCCCGAACCGCCCGAGCTGTCCACCCACGGACCCGCCCGGATCATCGCGATGGTCAACCAGAAGGGCGGGGTCGGCAAGACCACGTCGACCATCAACCTCGGTGCGGCGCTCGCCGAGCTGGGCCGCAAGGTCCTGCTGGTCGACTTCGACCCGCAGGGCGCCCTCTCCGCCGGTCTCGGCGCCAACCCCCACGAGCTCGAGCTGACGGTCTACAACGTCATGATGGACCGTTCCGTGGACGTGTGGGACGTGGTCCAGGAGACCGACGTCGAGGGCGTCGACCTGCTCCCCGCCAACATCGACCTGTCCGCGGCCGAGGTGCAGCTGGTCACCGAGGTGGCCCGCGAGCAGGTCCTGGCGAGTGCCCTGCGCAAGCTCGAGGAGCACTACGACGTCATCATCATCGACTGCCAGCCCTCGCTGGGCCTGCTGACGGTCAACGCACTGACCGCCGCGCACGGAGTGGTCATCCCGCTCATCGCCGAGTTCTTCGCCCTGCGCGCCGTGGCGCTGCTCGTGGACTCCATCGAGAAGGTCCAGGACCGGCTCAACCCGCGGCTGCAGATCGACGGCGTGCTGGCCACGATGTTCGACTCCCGGACCCTGCACTCCCGCGAGGTCATGGCCCGGATCGTCGACGCCTTCGGGGACAAGGTCTTCGACACGGTCATCAAGCGCACCGTGAAGTTCCCGGACGCCACGGTCGCCGCGGAGTCCATCCTGTCCTTCGCCACCGCCCACCAGGGCGCCGAGTCCTACCGCCAGCTGGCGCGGGAGCTCATCTCGCGCGGCGGCGCGCCCTGATGCACCCCGGGGAGCCGCCGGGACCTTCGGGGCCCGGCGGCTTCGCGGTGCAGCTGGAGGACTTCGCGGGGCCGTTCGAGGTCCTGCTCTCGCTGATCGCCAAGCACGAGATGGACATCACCCGCATCGCGCTGTCCGCCGTCACCGACGAGTTCATCCGGTACGTCCGCGCCCTGCACGAGGTCGGCTCGGCCCGCGCGCTCGACGAGTCCAGCGAGTTCCTCGTGGTCGCGGCGACCCTCCTGGACCTCAAGGCCGCCCGGCTGCTGCCGCGCGGCGAGGTCGAGGACGAGGAGGACGTCGCCCTGCTCGAGGCCCGGGACCTGCTCTTCGCCCGCCTGCTGCAGTACAGGGCGTTCAAGGAGGTGGCGGTCCTGCTCGACGAGCGGATGCGGGCCGAGTCCACGCGCCTGCCCCGGTCCGTGCCGTTGGACCCGGAGGTCGCGGCCGTGCTGCCCGAGCTCGACTGGCGGACCACGCCCGGGCAGTTCGCCGCGATCGCCCGCTCCGTCCTCGCGGCCCGGCCCGGGACGCCCGCGGAGGTCGGGGTGGACCACCTGCACGGGGCGGCCGTCACCGTCCGGGACGAGGCCGAGACGCTGGCCGGGCTGCTCGAGGACGGTGAGCCGCGCTCCTTCCGCGTGCTCGTCGCGGACGCCGGGTCCACCCTGGCGGTGGTCGTGCGGTTCCTGGCGCTGCTCGAGATGTACCGGGACGCGGTGGTCGAGCTCGTGCAGGAGGGGCCGCTGGCCGAGCTGACGGTGCGCTGGACCGGTGCGGGCAGCGGGTGGACCGCCGACCGGCTGGCGGAGGACCCCGGCGGCCCTCCGGGCGAGGACACGGTCCCGGGCGGGGTCCCGGCGCCGGCGGGAGCGGGCGCATGATCACCGCCGGCGAGGACGGGCCGGACCTCGGGGCGCTGCCCGGCGGCGTGCGGGCCGCCGTCGAGGCGATCCTGATGGTCGCCGACGAGCCCGTCAGCGAGTACGCGATCGCCGCCGCCCTGGTGGTGCCGGTCGCGTCGGTGCAGCGGGTGCTCGACCGGCTCCGCGCGGAGTACGACGGCGTCGCCGCGGATCCAGGGTATGATGGGACGTTGGTGCCGCGCGGGTTCGAGCTGCGCAGCACCGGTGCCGGCTGGCGGATCCACTCGCGCAGCGAGTTCGCCCCCGTCGTCTCGGCGTTCGTCGCGGAGAGCCGGACCGCCCGTCTGTCCCAGGCGGCGCTGGAGACCCTGGCCGTCGTGGCCTACCGTCAGCCCGTGAGCCGGGGACGCATCTCCGCGATCCGCGGTGTCAACGTCGACGGCGTCGTCCGCACCCTCGTGCAGCGGGGACTGATCCACAAGCTCGAGCGGGACGGCGAGTCCGGCGCCGTGCTCTACGGCACCACCACGTTCTTCCTGGAGAAGATGGGCATCGGCTCGCTCGACGAGCTCCCCGACATCGCCCCTCATCTGCCGGGCATCGACCAGATCGACCACTACGAGGACTGAGACACCAGCATGGCCACTTCACGTTCATCATCCGGGCGCCCCGGACCCGGCGGCCGCCGCGCCCCCGGCTCCCAGGGCGGCCAGAAGCCCCGCACCGGCCAGGGCGGCAAGACGTTCCAGGGCGGGAAGGGCACTCCCGGACGTGGCCCTGCGAAGGGCGCCGCGGCCAGGGGTGCCGCCGCCGAGGCGGGCACGGCCAAGGGCGGCACGACCAAGGGCGGACCCGCGAAGGGCGGGCCCTCGGCCGGCGCCGGCAAGGACCGCGGGCCCCGTCCGTTCGCCTCCTCGGAGAAGAGCTCCCGGCGCATGCCGGCCACCCCGTACCGCGCCCCGCACCGCAAGCGGCGGCCGAAGAACCCGCCCGTGGACCGGCTCGACCAGCACGACCCCGACGGCGTGCGGCTGCAGAAGCTCATGGCCCAGGCCGGGGTGGCCTCGCGGCGCGTGTGCGAGGAGATGATCGAGGCCGGTCGCGTGCAGGTCAACGGGGAGACCGTCACCGAGCTCGGCATCCGCGTGGACCCGGACACCGTCGAGATCCACGTCGACGGCGTGCGCGTGCAGCTCGACGAGAACCTCGTCTACTACGCGTTCAACAAGCCCGAGGGCGTGCTCTCCACCATGGACGACCCCGAGGGCCGGCCGTGCGTCTCCGACTACCTGAACCAGCAGAGGAGCGAGCGCGTGTTCCACGTGGGCCGCCTCGACGTCGAGACCGAGGGGCTGCTGCTGCTGACCAACGACGGCGAGCTGACCAACCGACTCACGCATCCCTCCTACGAGGTCCCCAAGACCTACCTCGTGCAGGTCCGCGGCCCCATGGAGAAGGGCGTCGGGGCCGCCATGAAGGCGGGGCTGGAGCTCGAGGACGGCATCGCCTCCGTCGACTCCTTCCGCCTCGTGGACTCCACCCCCGGCCACCTGCTGGTGGAGGTCGTCCTGCACTCCGGGCGCAACCGGATCGTCCGCCGGCTCTTCGACGCCGTGGGCCATCCCGTCGAGAAGCTGGTGCGCACCGAGGTCGGGCCGATCCGCATCGGCGACCAGCGCCAGGGCACGATCCGCCGGCTGTCCAAGACCGAGGTCGGGCACCTCCTGGCCTCGGTGGGCATGTAGGGAGCTCCCGTGACGCAGACCTCCGCCGGGCCGTCGGTGCCCGCGGCGACCTCCGGGCCCGTGCTCGTGATCGGGGCCGGACTGCTCGGCGCCAGCATCGGCCTGGGCCTGCGCCACCTCGGCGTGGACGTCTGGCTGCAGGACGCCTCGCCCACCGCCGAGGCCGTGGCCCAGGACATCGGCGCGGGCCGGTCCTGCCGTGCGGCGGGGGCGGACCGGGTGCCGGAGCCGGCCCTCGTCGTCGTCGCCACCCCGCCCGACGTCACGGCCCCGACCGTGGTCGAGGCGCTGGGACGACACCCGGACGCCGTGGTGGTCGACGTCGCCTCCGTCAAGGCGGCCGTGCTGGAGGACGTGCGCGCCCTCGGCGGGGACCTCACCCGCTACGCGGGCACCCACCCCATGGCGGGCCGGGAGAGGTCGGGGCCCGTGGCTGCCCGCGGCGAGCTGTTCACCTCCATGCCGTGGGTGGTGTGCGACTCCGGGAGCTCCTCGCCCGCGGCGGTCGCCGCGGCGAAGAACCTCGCCGTGGACCTCGGGGCGACCGTCACCTTCATGGACGCCCGCGAGCACGACGCGACCGTGGCGCTGATCTCCCACCTGCCGCAGGTCATGTCCTCCCTGCTGGCCTCCCGGCTGCAGGACACGCCGCTGCACCACCTGTCCCTCGCCGGGCAGGGGCTGCGGGACACCACCCGCATCGCCGCCTCCGACCCCGGTCTGTGGGTGCAGATCCTCTCCGCCAACGCCGGGCCCGTCGTCGCGTCCCTGCACGGCGTGCGCCAGGACCTCGACCGGCTCATCGCCACCCTCGAGCAGCCGGAGGCCCCCGGTGCACGGCTGGACATCGCCCAGCTCGTGGCCGAGGGCAACGCCGGACAGGCCCGCATCCCGGGCAAGCACGGCGGGGCCCCGCGCGCGTTCGCCGCGCTGACCGTCCTCGTGGGCGACGTGCCCGGGCAGATCGCCCGGCTGCTCACCGAGATCGGGGAGATCGGGGTCAACCTCGAGGACCTGCGCCTCGAGCACTCCCCGGGCCAGCCCGTGGGCCTCGTCGAGGTCTCGGTGCTGCCCAACCGCCGCAAGGAACTCGTCGAGGCGCTCCAGGAGCGCGGATGGAAGGTCGTGCAGTGAACACCGGAACGAACACCGCCCGCAGCGCAGCCCCGGAGCCCGGGGTCCCCATCCCCGACGGACGGCAGCTGGTCGTGGCCGTCGACGGGCCCTCGGGCTCCGGGAAGTCGAGCGTGTCCAAGGAAGTGGCCCGCCGCTTCGGCCTCGCCTACCTGGACACGGGGGCGATGTACCGCGCCCTCACGTGGTGGTGCCTGGACCGCGGGGTGGACCTCTCCGACGGCGACGCCGTGGCCGAGGCCGCCCGCGCCTTCCCGCTGGCCCAGGGCACCGACCCCGACCGGGAGCTGGTCCTCGTGGGCGGCGTCGACGTGGGCGTCGAGATCCGGGGCGCCCGGGTGACGGAGGCCGTCAGCGCCGTGGCCACCAACCCGGCGGCCCGGGCGGTCCTCGTGGCCCGCCAGCAGGAGCTCATCGCGGACAGCGGCCGGCGGATCGTGGCCGAGGGCCGGGACATCACCACGGTGGTGGCCCCGGACGCCGACGCCCGGATCCTGCTCACCGCCGACGAGCGGGCCCGGATGATCCGCCGCGGCCTGCAGAACGGCGGGGTCGAGGACGCCGAGCAGCTGCGGGAGCAGGTCGTGGGCCGGGACGCGAAGGACTCCACGGTCGTGAACTTCACCGAGGCCGCCGACGGCGTCGTCACCGTCGACTCGTCGGCGCTCACCGTGGAGCAGACGGTCCAGGCCGTCATCGACGTGGTCGTCCGAGCCGCGGGCCGCCCCGCCTGACGGGCCCGCACCACGCCGCCCCCACCTTTTCCGCCATCCGACCGGCCGCACCCGGCCCAGCGAAGGACAGCCATGACCGGCAACCCCGAGAACACCGCGCACGACACCGCCCACGACCCCTACGAGGCCGAGCTCCTCGGCGGCACCACGGACGACGTCGTCGAACGCCTCGCCGCCATCGACGACGACGAGGCCGACCAGCGCGCGCAGGCGCTGCGGGCCGGGCTCGAGGACTACGACCTGGACGAGGAGGACGCCGCGCTGCTCGCCGAGTGGGCCGAGGACGGCGACCGGGCCCCGGTGCAGCGCCCCGCCCCGGTGCTCGCGATCGTGGGCCGGCCCAACGTCGGGAAGTCGACCCTCGTCAACCGGATCCTCGGCCGGCGCGAGGCCGTCGTGGAGGACACCCCGGGCGTGACCCGGGACCGTGTCTCCTACCGGGCCACCTGGAACGGGCGCAACTTCACCCTCGTGGACACGGGCGGATGGGAGTACGACGCCAGGGGCATCAACGCCCGGGTGGCCGAGCAGGCCGAACTGGCGGTCGAGTTCGCCGACGCCGTGCTGCTCGTGCTCGACGCCACCGTGGGCGTGACGGCCGCGGACGAGGCGATCGTCAAGATGCTGCGCCGGGTCAGGAAGCCCGTGATCCTCGTCGCCAACAAGGTCGACTCCCCGCAGCTCGAGGTCGAGGCCACCTACCTGTGGTCCCTCGGCATGGGGGAGCCGCACCCGGTGTCGGCGCTGCACGGTCGCGGCGCCGCCGACGTCCTCGACGCGGTCACGGAGCTGCTGCCCGAGTTCTCCGCCGTGGCCGAGACCGAGCTCACCGGCGGCCCCCGCCGCGTGGCGCTGATCGGGCGCCCGAACGTGGGGAAGTCCTCGCTGCTCAACAAGCTGGCCGGCTCCGAGCGCGTCGTCGTGGACCCCCAGGCCGGGACCACCCGCGACCCGGTCGACGAGCTGATCGAGCTCGGCGGCAAGCCGTGGCGCTTCATCGACACCGCCGGCATCCGCCGCCGCGTGCACATGGCGCAGGGCGCCGACTTCTACGCGTCCCTGCGCACCCAGGCGGCCCTCGAGCGCGCCGAGGTGGCCGTGGTGCTGCTGGCCGCGGACGAGGTGCTCTCCGAGCAGGACGTGCGCATCCTGCAGCTGGCCGTGGACTCCGGCCGCGCCCTCGTGCTCGCGTTCAACAAGTGGGACCTCATGGACGAGGACCGCCGCTACTACCTGGAGCGGGAGATCGACCGGGACCTCGCCCACGTGGCCTGGGCGCCGCGGGTGAACGTCTCGGCGAAGACCGGGTGGCACAAGGACCGGCTCGTCCCCGCGCTCGAGACGGCTCTGGCGTCGTGGGACACCCGCGTCCCCACCGGCCGGCTCAACGCGTTCCTCGGCGAGATCGTGGCCGCCCACCCGCACCCGGTGCGCGGCGGCAAGCAGCCCCGCATCCTCTTCGGCACGCAGGCGTCCTCCCGCCCGCCGCGCTTCGTGCTGTTCACCACGGGCTTCCTGGACCCGGGGTACCGGCGGTTCATCACCCGGCGCCTCCGCGAGACCTTCGGCTTCGAGGGCACCCCCATCGAGGTCAGCATGCGGGTGCGCGAGAAGCGCAACCGGAAGCGCTGACGGGGCCCGTGCCGAGATGAATTCCGTCCGAGCTTGCTGTAATGTGAGGCGAGTGCTCGGGGCGGGAACGCACTGAGCAGTTCGGGCTGTGGCGCAGCTTGGTAGCGCACTTGACTGGGGGTCAAGGGGTCGCAGGTTCAAATCCTGTCAGCCCGACGATTCGAGGCCGGTGGACCGCGGGAACGCGGACCACCGGCCTCCTCTCGTCCCCGGGGTCCGGGCTACCGCCGTCCGCCGGCCCGACGGGCCCGGGCCGCCGTCCCCCGCAGCCGGGCGAGGTCGAGGTCAGGCCGGCCGCCGGCCGTGCCGACGACCTCCGCCGCGGCGGCCGCGGCCCACCAGGCGGCGGACTCCGGGCTCTCGCCGCGCAGCAGCGCGACGGTCAGCGCCGCGACGAACGAGTCGCCGGCGCCCGTGGGGTCCACGGGGTCCTCGTCCAGGTGCGGCAGGACGACGTGCCCTCCCGGCCAGGCCACCACGTCGCCGTCCCCGGTCGCGAGGGCGACCACGCGCGGTCCCTCCGCGAGCAGCGACCGGGCCGCCCGCACCGTTCCCGGCACGTCCCGCGGCGCCCAGCCCACCAGGGCCCCGGCCTCGGCGGTGTCGGCGCGCACCACGGCGGCGGCGTCCAGCACCCGCCGGCGCACGGCCCCGTCCGCCGGGGCGCCGTCGGCCACGGTGAGCGCCCCGCCCGCGCCGGCGGCCGCGAGGGCCTCGAGCACGGCCGGGCCGGGCTGCTGGAGCTGCACCAGGACGGCGTCGGCGGACCGGACGGCCTCCGCGCACGCACGCACGTCCTCGGCACCGAGCAGCATCCGGGGATCCACGTCCTCCAGCAGCCGGCGGACCCCGCGCGGTCCCACGAGGTCGACGAGCAGCGCGGTCGGTGCGCCGGGGCGGCGCACCACGGCCCCCACGTCGATCCCGTCCCCGGCGGCCTGGGCGAGCACCTCCTCGCCGGCGCGGTCGTCGCCGACGACGCCGACGAGCCGGACGGTGGCCCCGAGCTGACGGCACGCGACGGCCTGGTTGGCACCCTTGCCGCCGAGCAGCTCCTGCCGCTCGAGCACGTCGGTCGAGCCGCCCGCCTCCGGGAGCTCCTCGACGCCCAGCACGAGGTCACGTGCCACCTGGCCCACCACGACGACACCCGACATGCGGTTCTCCTGTCTCCGGATCCTCCCGAGCGGTCCCGCTCGCGAGCATAGGGCACGGCCGGCCCCCGGGCCCGTCGTCCCGGCCCGCCGGCGCATACACTGCACGGGACGTCGAGTGCTCCGGACCGGGGCCGGTCCGGACCACAGAGGAGCGCCGGAGTTGAAGGACCTGTACACCCTGCCCAAGGCGGAGCTGCACCTGCACATCGAGGGGACCCTCGAGCCCGAGCTGGCCCTGGAGCTGGCCGCCCGGAACGGGGTCGAGCTGCCCTACGACTCGGTCGAGGAGCTGCGGCGGCAGTACGACTTCGAGGACCTCTCCTCGTTCCTCGAGCTCTACTACGCCACGACGGCCGTGCTGCGCGAGGCCTCCGACTTCGAGGCGCTCACCCGGGCCTACCTCGGGCGCGCGGCCGCGCAGGGGTTGCGGCACGTCGACGTCTTCTGCGACCCCCAGGCGCACACCGTCCGGGGCGTGCCGCTGGAAACGGTGCTCGACGGCATCCGCAGCGGCCTCGACGCCGCCCGCACCGAGCACGGGATCACGAGCACGCTGCTGCTGTGCTTCCTGCGCGACCGGCCCGCCGCCGAGGCCCTGGAGCTCTTCGAGTCCCTCGGGGACCAGCTCCCGCGCATCGACGGGATCGGCCTCGACTCGGCCGAGGTCGGCCACCCGCCGGCGCTCTTCGAGCAGGTCTACGCCCGGGCGCGGGCGGCCGGACTGCACGTCGTCGCCCACGCGGGGGAGGAGGCGGGGCCCGAGTACGTCCGGGAGGCCCTCGACGTGCTGCGCGTCGAGCGGGTGGACCACGGGATCCAGAGCCTGCGCGATCCGGACCTGGTGGCGCGCCTCGTGGCCGAGCAGGTGCCGCTCACCGTCTGCCCGCTGTCCAACGTGCGGCTGCGCGTGGTCGGCGCGCTCGCCGAGCACCCGGTGCTGGACATGCTCGGGCGGGGTCTGCTGGTCACGGTGAACTCGGACGACCCGGCGTACTTCGGCGGCTACGTGGGGGACGTCTACCAGGGCCTGCGCGACGCGCTGGGGATGACCGACGAGCAGGCGGCCGCCCTGGCCCGCAACTCGGTGGACGCCTCCTTCGCCGGGGCGCAGCGCAAGCGGGCCGTCCACGCCGAGATCACCGCGTGGGAACAGGGCTGAGCGGCCGCCCCCGGGCGGACACGACCCGCCGGCCCGCGGTGCGGTCTGTGCCATAATCGACCCGACCGCACCCGCCGGACCAGGAGTGACCCATGAGCGACATCCCCGCCGACCTGGCCTACACGGCCGAGCACGAGTGGATCGCGGCCCCCGACGCCGACGGCGCCGTGCGCATCGGGATCACCGACCACGCGCAGAGCGAGCTCGGCGACGTCGTGTTCGTCCAGCTGCCCGAGGTGGGGGAGTCGGTCGAGGCGGGCGCCGCCGTCGGCGAGATCGAGTCCACCAAGTCCGTGAGCGACATCTACGCCCCCGTCTCCGGGGTGGTCACCGCGGTCAACGAGACCCTCGAGGACGAGCCCGCCACCGTCAACTCGGCACCGTACGGCGAGGGGTGGCTGTTCGCGCTCCGGCCCGCCGACGCGGACCACCGGACCGGGCTGCTCGACGCCGAGGCCTACGCGGCCGAGCTCGGCTGATCCCCGCGAGGATCCCCCGCACGCGAGCCGGGACCTGTCCCGGCCGCCCGTCCGTGTCTCCACCACCCGGTACACTGAACAGCAACCGGGTGGCTCCGGCCGGTCGCCCGGACCAGGCCGGGACAGGAGGTCGCGGGGTCGGATTCCCACGGGATCCGCCCACCATCACGTCACCAGTCGAGGGAAGAGATGTCCAGAACCCAGAACGGCTCGAACGCACCCCAGGGGGAGCCGGAGACCACGTCGGTCCAGATCGTGGCCGAGGTCCTCTCCCACGCCGCCTCCCACAAGCTCACACCGGAGGAGAGCTCCGCGGTTTCCGCGCTCCCTCCGCGCAGCGCCCTGCTCGTCGCCCACGACAGCGCGGGCACCGGCTCGCGCTTCCTCCTGGACCGGGACGAGGTCCCCGCGGGCCGCCACCCGTCCTCCGAGATCTTCCTGGACGACGTCACCGTCTCCCGCCGGCACGCGCGCTTCGTCCGCCGCGGCGACACCTTCGAGATCATCGACACCGCCTCCCTCAACGGCACCTACGTCAACGGCGACCGCGTGGACCGCGCGGAGCTCGACAACGGCGACGAGGTGCAGATCGGGAAGTTCCGGTTCACGTTCTACCGTTCGCTGCGCTCGCAGTCGGACCAGTAGAAGGGAGCCATGACCGAGTCCGCCGGACACGACCCCCACCGGGACGACGCCCAGCACGAGCCCCGCGTGGGCATCAGCGCCGTCCTGAAGGAGCTCGGCGAGGAGCACCCCGGCATCACCGCCTCGAAGCTGCGCTTTCTGGAGGACAAGGGCCTGGTGCACCCGGCGCGCACCGCCTCCGGCTACCGCAAGTTCTCGCGCGCCGACGTGGACCGGCTGCGCCGGATCCTCGAGCTCCAGCGCGACCGCTACCTCCCGCTGAAGGTCATCCGGGACCGGCTCGACGCCGACGAGGACGCCCGGGAGGACGACGCCCGGCGCAGCACGGGGGCCGCCGACCCGGTGACGGCGCCGCTGCCGGTCGTCAGCGTCCCGCGCACCTACAGCCTGCGGGAGCTGGCAGGGCGCACGGGCGCCGGCATCCCGCTCGTGCGGGAGCTGGTCAGCTACGGGCTGATCCGGGAGCAGAACGGGGTCTTCGACGACCACGCCCTCGCCATCACCCGGGCGGCCCTCGCCCTGACCGCCCACGGTCTGGAGCCGCGCCACCTGCGCCCCTTCAAGGCCGCCGCGGACCGTGAGCTGGGGCTCGTCGAACGGGCCGTGGCGCCCCTGACGTCCCGCCGCGACGCCGCCTCGAGGGCCCGTGCCGTCGAGCGCGCCCAGGAGATCTCGGGCCTGTGCCTGACCATCCACACCTCGCTCGTGCGGTCGGAGATCGCCGCGCTCCAGGAGCGGGCCGCGGTGGAGGGCTGACATGGCCGTGCACCAGGTGCTCATGGAGATCGCGGGTGTCCGCATGGACGTGCCGTCGGCGCAGCCCGTCGTCGTGCTGCGCGAGGTCGAGGGCGGGCGGCACCTGCCCATCTGGATCGGCACCAACGAGGCGACGTCCATCGTCTTCGCCGTGCAGGGGATCGAGCCGCCCCGGCCCCTGACGCACGATCTCGTGCTGTCCGTGGCGACCTCCTTCGGGCGCACGCTCACGCGGGTGCGGATCCACACCGTGGAGGAGGGCGTCTTCCACGCCGCCCTGGAGTTCTCGGACGGCACGGTCGTCGACTCCCGCGCCTCGGATGCGATCGCCCTGGCGGCCCGGACCGACTGCCCCATCCTGTGCACCGAGACCGTCCTCGACGAGGCGGGTCTCGTGATGAGCGGCGACGGGGAGCTGCGGGAGCCGTCCCACCGCCCGGGTGGGGGGGAGCCGCAGATGCCCCCGGAGGCGCAGGTCGAGCAGTTCCGCGACTTCCTCGACAACGTCGACCCCGAGGACTTCTGAGCCCGGGACCGCCCACCCGGCCGACACGGGGCGCGGGCGGCCGATGTCTTTGACCCCGTCCCCGGGGAGGTCTAACGTCGGAACCGTACTCGAGGCGTCCCCGGGGGGATCCGGACGCCCCCGCGAGACCATTCATCCCCGGCGCCGCGAGGACCGGATCCACGATCGAGGAGGCGGCGTGAGCGACCGCGAGCAGCCCGGCGGCACGTCGGGCCCCGAGAGTCCTCCTGCGCACGGCACCCAGGGGGTCCTCTTCGAGGACCCGGTGGTCCGCGACGAGTCGGTGGGCTACCGCGGGCCCACCGCGTGCAAGGCCGCGGGCATCACCTACCGGCAGCTGGACTACTGGGCCCGGACCGGGCTCGTGGAGCCCACCGTGCGCGGCGCCTCCGGGTCCGGGACGCAGCGCCTCTACAGCTTCCGCGACATCCTGGTCCTCAAGATCGTCAAGCGGCTCCTGGACACCGGGGTCTCGCTGCAGCAGATCCGCACCGCCGTCCGCGCGCTGCGCGCGCAGGGCGTCGAGGACCTGGCCCAGCTCACCATGATGAGCGACGGCGCGAGCGTCTACGCGTGCACGTCCCCCCACGAGGTGATCGACCTGGTCCAGGGCGGCCAGGGTGTGTTCGGGATCGCCGTGGGCCGGGTGTGGCGCGAGGTCGAGGGCACCCTGGCGGCGATGCCCGGGGAGCACACCGGCAAGCAGCCCGCCCCCGCGGAGGAGGTCCTCCCGGACGACGAGCTCTCCGCCCGCCGGGCCCGCCGGCAGAACGCCGGCTGACCCCGGGGGCTCAGGGCGCGCCGTCGAGCAGGCCCCGCAGGACGGCCGTGTACCGGCCGGAGATGTCCCGGGCCTCCGCCCCGGGCCAGCGGTGGATCGGCCAGGCCGCCCCCTGCGCCTGCTGCCAGACGGGCAGGTCCGGGATCACCGGACTGACCAGCAGGGGGCCGAAGAGCTCCTCCAGCTCCGCCAGACGGTGCCGGTGCTCCACCGACGAGTGCCGGACCTTGTTGACCACCACACCGGCGGCCGGCACGGCCCACGTGCGGCTCTGCTCGAACTGGGCGATCGCGGTCATCGTGCGCTTGGTCCCCGCCACCGAGAAGAGCGAGGGCTCCGTCACGGAGAGGACCTTGTCGCTCGCGGCCCACGCGGTGCGCGTCAGGGCGCTCAGGGTGGGCGGGCAGTCGACCAGCACCAGCTCGTAGCCCCTGGCGTCCGAGAGCGCCCGCTCCAGCCGCCCCAGGTCCCGGTCCCGGTACTCGGAGCGGTCGAGGTGCGACGAGCGTGCGGAGCCGGGGGCGACGTCGAGCGCGCGGCTGTCGAGGCCGTCCCGCACCGCCCAGGACGAGGCCACGACCACGCGCTCGAGCGCCCCGCGGCGGGGCCTGCGCAGCGCCTCGCCGATGTCGTGGCCCCGCTCCGGCCGGACGCCGAGCCCGGTCGTGGCGTCCGCGTGCGGGTCGAGGTCCACCACCAGGGTGGGCACTCCCGCCTGCAGGGCCGCCGAGGCGATCCCGAGGGTCACGGAGGACTTGCCGACGCCTCCCTTGAGGCTGCTGACGCTGACGATCTGCACGGGAGGGGCGTCCTTCGCTCGTGGGGAATCCGGGGAGGCGGCTCCTCGAGCCCGGGGTCGGGGGCCGCGGCGGCGAGGAGGTCCGCGCCCATCGTAGCCGTGCACCGGGGCGCCGCCCCGGTGCGGCACGGAGGCCCCCGCCGCCGGTGCCCCGTCGCGCGGCGCGC
>NZ_JBISWJ010000037.1:0-17427 GCF_044462225.1 Kocuria kalidii
GTCCGACCCGGTGCGGCGTGGTTCACTGGTCGCAGGCGCCCGCGGGTGGCCATGCTGACCGTGTGCGCAGACGATGCACGACCTTCGAAGAATCAGCGCCCGGGTGTCCGCCGGACGGCCCGGGTGCGGGACGGGTGTAGATGTTCTCCAAGATCCTGGTGGCCAACCGAGGCGAGATCGCGATCCGGGCGTTCCGTGCCGCGTACGAGGTGGGGGCCAAGACCGTCGCGGTGTTCCCGTACGAGGACCGCAACTCGATCCACCGGCAGAAGGCCGACGAGGCGTACCGGATCGGGGAGGAGGGCCACCCCGTGCGGGCCTACCTCGACGTCGAGGAGATCGTGCGGGTGGCCAAGGAGTCCGGGGCCGACGCCATCTACCCCGGCTACGGGTTCCTGTCCGAGAACCCGGACCTGGCGAGGGCGGCGGCCCGGGAGGGCATCTCCTTCGTCGGCCCCCGGGCCGAGATTCTCGAGCTGGCCGGGAACAAGGTCGCGGCGCTCAAGGCCGCCAAGCGCGCCGGGATCCCCACCCTGGCCTCCACGGAGCCCTCCGCGGACCCCGAGGAGCTGCTGGAGCAGGCGGCGGGGATCGGGTTCCCGATCTTCGTGAAGGCGGTCGCCGGGGGCGGGGGCCGGGGGATGCGCCGGGTGGAGACCCCCGAGGCCCTGCCGGAGGCGCTGGCCGCGGCCATGCGCGAGGCGGACACGGCGTTCGGGGACCCCACGGTGTTCCTGGAGCAGGCCGTGCTGCGCCCGCGCCACATCGAGGTGCAGATCCTCGCCGACAACGACGGCGGGACGGTGCACCTGTTCGAGCGCGACTGCTCGCTCCAGCGCCGGCACCAGAAGGTCGTCGAGATCGCCCCGGCCCCGAACCTCGACGAGGGCATCCGGGCCGCCCTGCACCGGGACGCGGTGAAGTTCGCGAAGGAGCTGGGGTACGTGAACGCCGGGACGGTGGAGTTCCTGGTCGACACCGCCGGGGAGCGGGCCGGTCAGCACGTGTTCATCGAGATGAACCCGCGGATCCAGGTGGAGCACACCGTGACCGAGGAGATCACCGACGTCGACCTCGTCCAGTCCCAGCTGCGCATCGCCGCCGGAGAGACCCTGGCGGACCTGGGCATCGCCCAGGGCGACCTGCGGGTGCGCGGTGCCGCACTGCAGTGCCGGATCACCACCGAGGACCCCGCCAACGGGTTCCGCCCGGACGTCGGGAAGATCTCCGCCTACCGCTCCGCGGGCGGGGCGGGGGTGCGCCTGGACGGGGGCACCGTCTACGCGGGCGCGGAGATCTCCCCGCACTTCGACTCGATGCTGGTGAAGCTCACCTGCCGGGGCCGGGACTACACCACGGCCGTGCACCGCTCCCAGCGTGCCCTGGCCGAGTTCCGCATCCGCGGGGTGGCGACCAACATCCAGTTCCTCCAGGCCGTGCTGGCCGATCCGGAGTTCCTCGCCGGCAACGTGGCCACCGACTTCATCGAGCGGCGCCCCGAGCTCCTGGAGGCCCGGACGTCGGGGGACCGGGCCACCAAGGCGCTGACCTGGCTGGCCGAGGTCACGGTCAACACCCCGAACGGGCCCCGGGTGGAGGGCATCGACCCGCGCAACAAGCTGCCCCGCTACCCCGGGGACAAGCAGGAGGAGCCGTTCCGATCGCCCTTCGACGGACCCTCCGAGCACACGCCGCCGCCCGGGTGGCGCCAGCGGCTGCTCGAGGCGGGGCCCGAGGGCTTCGCGAAGGCCCTGCGGGAGCAGGAGGCGGTGGCCGTGACGTCCACCACGTTCCGCGACGCCCACCAGTCCCTGCTCGCCACCCGCGTGCGCACCCGCGACCTGCTGGCCGCCGCGCCGGCCTACGCGCACACCCTGCCGCAGCTGCTGTCGGTCGAGGCCTGGGGCGGCGCCACGTACGACGTCGCCCTGCGCTTCCTCGGCGAGGACCCGTGGGAGAGGCTGCGGCTGCTGCGGGAGGCGATGCCCAACATCCCGATCCAGATGCTGCTGCGCGGGCGCAACACCGTGGGCTACACCCCCTACCCCACCGAGGTCACGGACGCGTTCGTCGCCGAGGCCGCGGCCACCGGGGTGGACATCTTCCGGATCTTCGACGCGCTCAACGACGTCGAGCAGATGCGCCCGGCGATCGAGGCGGTGCGGGCGACCGGCACCGCGGTGGCCGAGGTCGCCCTCTGCTACACCGGCAACCTGCTGGACCCGGCCGAGGACCTCTACACCCTCGACTACTACCTGGACCTCGCGCAGCAGTGCGTCGACGCCGGCGCCCACGTGCTGGCGATCAAGGACATGGCCGGGCTGCTGCGCCCGGCCGCGGCCGCGACCCTGGTGGCGGCCCTGCGGGAGCGCTTCGACCTGCCCGTGCACCTGCACACCCACGACACCGCGGGCGGCCAGCTCGCGACCCTGATGGCCGCGATCGACGCCGGGGTGGACGCGGTGGACGTCGCCGAGGCCTCCATGGCCGGCACCACGTCCCAGGTCCCCGCCTCGGCGCTGATCGCCGCCCTGGCCCACACCGACCGCGACACCGGCATCCCGCTCGAGGCCGCCACCGCGATGGAACCCTACTGGGAGGTCATCCGCCGGATGTACTCCCCGTTCGAGTCCGGGCTGACCGCCCCGACGGGACGGGTCTACCGGCACGAGATCCCGGGCGGGCAGCTGTCGAACCTGCGCCAGCAGGCCATCGCCCTGGGCCTGGGGGAGCGCTTCGAGGCGATCGAGGACATGTACACCGCAGCCAACGCCATGCTCGGGCGGCTGGTGAAGGTCACGCCGTCCTCGAAGGTCGTCGGCGACCTCGCGCTGCAGCTCGTGGGCATGGGCGTGGACCCGGCGGAGTTCGAGGCCAACCCGCAGAAGTTCGACATCCCCGACTCGGTGATCAGCTTCCTCGCCGGGGAGCTGGGCACGCCTCCGGGCGGGTGGCCCGAGCCGTTCCGGTCCAGGGCGCTGGAGGGCCGCAACGTCAAGGTGGGGGTCACAGACCTGGCGCCCGAGGACTCCGAGGCCCTGGCGGGCGATCCCGCGACCCGGCGGGCGACGCTGAACCGGCTCCTCTTCGCCGGTCCCACCCGCGACTTCCTGGCCAGCCGGGCGAAGTACGGCGACCTCGCCCTGCTGCACACCCGGGACTTCCTCTACGGGCTGACCACCGAGCACGAGCACGTCATCTCCCTCGGGAAGGGCGTCCGCCTGCTCGTCACGCTCCAGGCCGTCTCGGAGCCCGACGACAAGGGCATGCGCACCGTGATGGTCACCCTCAACGGCCAGCCCCGCATGGTCGAGGTCCGGGACACCTCCGTCTCCTCGGTCGTGCCCGAGACCGAGAAGGCCGACCCCTCCGACCCCGGCCACGTGGCCGCACCGTTCGCCGGTGCGGTGACCGTGACCGTGGCCGAGGGCGACACGGTCGAGGCCGGAGGACAGGTGGCCACCATCGAGGCCATGAAGATGGAGGCCTCCATCACCGCCCCCACGGGCGGGACCGTCCGGCGGGTGGCGCTCAAGGACGTCACCCAGGTCTCCGGCGGCGACCTCCTGCTGGCCCTCGACACCGCCGGCTGACCCCGTCCGCCCCCGCCGGCACCACGACCCGTTCCCGGGTCGCGGTGCCCGCGGGGCCCGCCCGGCGGTCGGCGCGGCCGCGCATAGGATGGGCGCCATGCGGATATTCGACCTCATCATCATCGGCTCCGGCTCGGGCAACTCCATCCTCAACGCGGACTACGAGGACCTCGACGTCGCGATCGTCGACGGCGGGACCTTCGGCGGCACGTGCCTCAACGTGGGGTGCATCCCCACGAAGATGTACGCGTACCCGGCGAGCGTGGCCCGCCGTGCGCAGGAGGCGGACCGCCTCGGGGTGGACGCCGCCGTGCACGAGGTGCGCTGGCGGGAGATGCGGGACCGGATCTTCGGACGGATCGACGCGATCTCCCACGGCGGGCTCGAGTACCGCAGGACGCTGCCGAACGTGACGGTCTACGCGGAGCACGTGCGCTTCACGGGGCCCCGGACCCTCCGCACCGCGTCGGGGGAGGAGATCACCGCCCCGCAGATCGTGGTGGCCTCCGGGTCGCGGCCGGTCGTGCCGGAGGTCCCGGGGGCCGATCTGCCCCAGGTGCACACCTCGGACACGGTGATGCGCATCGACGCGCTGCCCCGGCGGGTGGTGGTCGTCGGCGGCGGCTACATCGGCGCCGAGTTCGCCCACGTGTTCTCCAGCCTCGGCTCCCGCGTGACCCAGGTCAACCGCACCCACCGCATCCTGCGCTACCACGATCCGGAGATCGCCCAGCGGTTCGCCCGGGAGGCCTCCCGGCAGTGGAAGCTGGAGACCGGCTGGACGCTGACCGAGGTCGAGGAGTGGGACGGCGACGAGGGCGCCGTGATGGTCACGTTCCGGGACCCGCAGGACCCCGAGCTCGTCATGCGCCTGCCCGCGGACGTCGTGCTCGTCGCCACGGGCCGGCAGCCGAACACCGACGTGCTCGACGCCCGGGCGGGCGGGCTCGACGTGCGGCCGGACGGTCTGCTCGCCGTCGACGCGTACCAGCGGGCCCTCTGCGGCGGCCACCCCGTCGAGGGGGTGTGGGCGCTCGGCGACATCAGCTCGCCCTACCAGCTCAAGCACGTGGCCAACGCCGAGGCCCGCACCGTGCAGCACAACCTGCTGCACCCCGAGGACCTCCGGGCCACCGACCACCGGTTCGTCCCCTCCGCCGTGTTCACGAGCCCGCAGATCGCCTCCGTGGGGATGACCCAGGAGGAGGCCGAGGAGTGGGCGGTCGAGCAGGGCACCGAGATCACCGTCAAGGTGCAGGACTACGGGGCCACGGCCTACGGGTGGGCCATGGAGGACCGCACGGGCCTGTGCAAGCTGATCGCGGAGAAGGGCACGGGTCGCCTGCTCGGCGCGCACCTGATCGGCGAGGAGGCCTCCCTGCTGATCCAGCCGCTCGTGCAGGCCATGTCCTTCGGCCTCGACGCCCACACGATGGCCCGCGGGCAGTACTGGATCCACCCGGCGCTGAGCGAGGTCGTGGAGAACGCCCTGCTGGGCCTCGAGGTCCCGGAGCACTCGCCCCTGGCCCCCGAGGAGCTGGTCGGCGGCCGGTGACCCCACCGGCCGCCGAGCGGCTCAGCCCTCTCCGCGTCCCGGCAGGTGCGCGTGCGAGAGCTTCTCCTTGATCCGCTCCCCCGGGGAGGCCGGCGCGGGGGCCGGCTCCGGGGCCGGCCGGGAGTAGATCTCCTCGATCCGGTCGGCGAAGTCCTGGGCGATCCTGGCCCGCTTGATCTTCATGGACGGGGTCAGGTGCCCGGAGAGCTCCGTCCAGTCGACGTCGAGGATCTCGAAGGAGCGGATGCTCTCCGCCCGGGACACGGCCCGGTTGGCGTGGTCGACGATGTCCTGGACGTGCTCGACGATCTTCGGGTGCCGGGCGGCCTCGGCCACGGGCATCGCGGGATCCAGGCCCATCAGCTCCAGGCGGGCGGGGAGCACGTCCTGGTCGAGGGTGACGAGGGCGGCGACGAACGGCCGGTCGTCGCCGACCACCATGACCTGGGAGACCAGGGCCGAGGCGCGGATGGGGTCCTCCAGGACGTTGGGGACCACGTTCTTCCCGCCGGCGGTGACGATGATCTCCTTCTTCCGCCCGGTGATGGTGAGGGCGCCGTCCTCGTCCAGCGAGCCGAGGTCTCCCGTGCGGAACCACCCGTCGTCGAACGCCTCGGCGGTGAGGTCCTCGCGCCCGTGGTAGCCGCGCATCACGTGGGTGCCGCGGAACTGGATCTCCCCGTCCTCGCCGATCCGCACTTCGTTGCCCGGCAGCGGCAGGCCGACGGTGCCGATCTTGCCGATCTCCGGGGTGTTGACCGCGATGGGCGCGGTGGTCTCCGTCAGCCCGTAGCCCTCGACCACGTACACGCCGATCCCGTTGAAGAAGTGCCCCAGGCGGGTGCCGAGGGCCGCACCGCCGGAGACGGCGTGCGTGACCTCACCGCCCATGGCCTGCCGCAGCTTCGAGTACACGAGCCGGTCGTAGAGGGCGTGGCGGGCGCGCAGGACCGGCCCCACCCGCCCCTCCTGGCCGGCCTTCGAGTGCGCGACCGCGGTGGCCACCGCGCGCTCGAAGATCAGGGACTTCGCCTTGCCGGCCTTCTCGGCCTTGAGCCGGGCCCCCTGGTAGATCTTCTCGAACACGCGCGGGACGGCCAGGATGAACGTGGGCCGGAAGGACGCGAGGTCCTCCATGAGGTTCTTCACGTCCGGGGTGTGCGCCAGCACGGTCCCGGAGTACAGGGCGATCACCTCCACGAAGCGGGCGAAGACGTGGGCCAGCGGCAGGAACAGCAGCGTGCGTGCGCCCGGGCGGATGATGTCGGAGACCACGAGGGTCGTGTTCTCGCACAGTCGCACGAAGTTCCCGTGCGTGAGCTCGCACCCCTTCGGCGGTCCCGTGGTCCCCGACGTGTAGATGATCGTCGCCACGTCCTCGAGGCCGCGGGACGTGCGGCGCGACTCGAGCTCGTCGTCGGGGACGTCCGCGCCCGCGCGCGTCAGCTCGTCGAGGTCGGCGCCCGTGCCGTCCAGGCGCCAGACGTTGTCCGCCGCGCGGAACGGCGTCTCCCGGGAGGCCTCGCGCACGGAGTTCTCGAGGACCTCCGTCTCGACGAAGACGGCCTTGGCGTCGGAGTCGCCCATGATCCAGGCGATCTGCTGGGCCGAGGAGGAGTCGTACACGGGCACGGGCACCGCGCCGGCGTACCAGATCGCGAGGTCCACGAGGGTCCACTCGTAGCGGGTGCGGCTCAGGATGCCCACCCGGTCCCCGGGCTCGATCCCCGCGGCCACGAGCCCCTTGGCCACCCCCTGCACCGCCGCGAGGAACTCCCGGGCGTGCACCTCCCGGGGCGCGCCGTCCGCCGTCATGATGGTGTACAGGTGCGGGTCCCCGTCCCGGTCCGCCTGCATCAGCAGGAAGTCGGTGATGCGGCTGTGGGCGGGCGGGTCCACGAGGGCGTCGGTGGCGACGTGGCGCATGGGTCTCTCCTCGGATCGGGGTCGGTGTGCCGTCCGTTCCAGTCTAGTGAGTTGGCTCACGCAAATCCCATCAGACGCGGGCGCCGTCGTCCCGGTCGTCACGGTCGTCGGGCAGGGACCTCAGCAGGTGGCCGATGGCCCCGACCACGGCGACCAGGCCCGCGACGGTCGCCCACCACGGCAGGGAGCCGGGCAGCAGCGAGAGCACCACCAGCAGGACGGGCACGCCGACCAGCACGGTCCACGACAGCAGCGCCCCGCCGCTGAGACCCTGTGTGACCGGCCCGGGGTCGGGGGAGTAGGGCCCGTCGTCGTCCTCGGCGTCCCCCGGGTCCTCGTCGTCCTCGGCCCCGGCGGGCGGCTCGCCGAAGACGGCGTCCTCGGGGGACCAGTCGCGGGGCCCGACGAGATGCCGGTCCCCGGCGCGGCGCACGTCCTCGAGGCCCGACACGATCCGGCTCCACTCGTCCTCGGGGCCCTGTCCGGACCCGCCCGGCGTCCCCGGGCGGGGGCTCATCGCCGGCCTCCCCCGGCGGCGGGCCGCAGGGGTCTCGCGGTGACGGGGTTGCGGCCGGCCACGAGGTCCCGCACGAAGCGCACGGACCGTGCGGCGACCACGTCCGCCTCCCGGTCCAGGGTGGCCACGTGGAAGCTCTCCGCCAGCCGGACGAGCTCCACATCCCCTCCCGCGCGGCGCAGGACGTGGGCGTGCGAGGCGTCGGAGACCACGTGGTCGTGCCGCGAGCGCAGGACCAGGACCGGGGCGGTGACGGCGGGCAGCATGGCCCGGGTCCTGCGCATGAACCGGCCCAGTTCGGCGACGCCCGCCACCGGCACGCGCGGATAGGCGTGCTCGGTGACCCCCGGGAGGCTGATGTCGTCCGCCACGCCGGGCACGGAGGGCACCGCGCGGCGCAGCGCCGGGGCGAGGCGGGCCGTGCGGCTCACCAGGGACATCGCGGGGTTCACGGCCACGACCCCGTCCACGGGCAGGATCGCGGCGAGGTGCAGGGCGAGCGCCCCGCCCATGGACAGACCGCACACCACCACGACGTCGTGCCGGGCCCGCAGCGCCCGCACGTGCTGGGCCGCGTGGTCGCGCCACTGCTCCCAGCGGATCCCGGCGAGGTCCTCCCAACGGGTGCCGTGCCCCGGCAGCACGGGCCCGACGACCTCGGCCCCCGCCTCGTGCAGGGCCCGGCCCCACGGGCGGACGCTGAACGGGACCCCGGTGAAGCCGTGCAGCACGAGCACCCCCGCGGGGCCGTCGGCCGGGAGGCGGAACGGTGCGCCCGGGGCCTCCCCGGCGGCGGGCCGGCCGGTCCCGGGCGCGGAGGTGGCGGGCAGGTGCTGGTCCTCGACGGATTGCGTCATGCGTCCATGATGGCAGGGCGGGGCCCGGTGCGGGCGGACTGGCCACGGCGCGCGCGGGGACGTGAGAGAATACCGGAGGCCGGACCCGGTCCGAGCGGCACGGACCCTCGCGACATCCCGATCAGCACGAAGGAGTCCACTTCCACATGGTCTACATGTTTCTGAAGCGCTACGTCGTCGGACCTGTGGTCAACGCCGCCTTCCGGCCCGAGGTCCGGGGCCTGGAGCACGTGCCCGCCGAGGGCCCGGCCATCCTGGCGAGCAACCACCTCTCCGTCTCCGACTCGGTGTTCATGCCCGTGGCCGTGCCGCGTCAGGTGTTCTTCCTGGCCAAGGCCGACTACTTCAACAGCCCCGGGGTCAAGGGACGGGTGATGGCCGCGTTCTTCCGGGCCATCAACCAGATCCCCACGGACCGGACGGGCGGCCGGGCGAGCGCCAAAGCCCTGAGCGCCGGCGGGCGCAAGCTGCAGGAGGGCGAGCTGCTGGGCATCTATCCCGAGGGGACCCGTTCCCCCGACGGGCGCCTGTACAAGGGCAAGATCGGCGTGGCCCGGATCGCGCTCGAGACCGGCGCCCCCGTCGTGCCGATCGCCATGGTCGGCACCGACAAGGTCCAGCCGCTCGGGACCAAGGTGCCCCTGCCGCGCGCGGGGACCCGGGTCGTCACCGTCTTCGGCGAGCCGCTGGACTTCTCCCGCTACCGGGGCCGGCAGGGCGAGCACGCCCTGCTGCGCGAGGTCACCGACGAGATCATGCACGCCATCCAGGCGCTGTCGGGGCAGGTCTACGTGGACGCCTACGCCGCCGACCGCAAGAAGCAGCTCGCCGAGCAGAAGCGGCAGGAGACCAAGCAGGCCGCCGGGGAGTTCGTCGACCACGCCAAGGACAGGGCGCGCAGCGCCGCCCAGTCCGCGCGACAGGCCGCGGACAGCCTCGCCCACCGCGACCGCCCCGCCGCCTCGGACGACGACGCGCCGCGGTCCACCGCACCCTGACCCCCCGCCCGGGACCGCCCCGGACGAGACCTAGGAAGACATGATGCTCGACTTCACCGCTCCTGACAGCCTCCGCAACCTGGCCTCCCCGGTGCCCCCGGCGGCCGACTACCCGGGTCTCGACGACTGGCGCGAGCTGGCCGCCGACCAGCAGCCGACGTGGCACGACCACCCCGACTTCGCCGCCTCGATCGGCGAGCTCAGCGCGGTCCCGCCGCTCGTCTTCGCGGGAGAGGTGGACAAGCTGCGCGACCGCCTGGCCGAGGTGGCCCACGGCCGGGCGTTCTTCCTGCAGGGCGGCGACTGCGCCGAGACCTTCGAGGGCGCCACCGCGGACCGGATCAGCGCCCGCGTCAAGACGCTGCTGCAGATGGCCGTGGTGCTCACCTACGGCGCGTCCATGCCCGTCGTGAAGATGGGCCGCATGGCCGGCCAGTTCTCGAAGCCCCGCTCGTCCAACGACGAGACCCGCGACGGGGTGACCCTGCCGACGTTCCGCGGCGAGATGGTCAACGGCTTCGACTTCACCGAGGAGTCCCGGGTCCACGACCCGCGGCGGATGGTGCGCGGCTACCACACCTCCGCCTCCACCCTGAACCTCATCCGGGCCTTCACCACGGGCGGGTTCGCCGACCTGCGCCTGGTGCACGCCTGGAACATGGGGTTCACCACGAACCCGGCCCACGCCCGCTACGAGTCCCTGGCCCGGGAGATCGACCGGGCCGTGAAGTTCATGGACGCGTGCGGCGCCGACTTCGACGCCCTGCGCACCACCGAGTTCTACGCCGGCCACGAGGCGCTGCTGCTGGACTACGAGCGGGCGCTCAGCCGCATCGACTCCCGCACCCACCTCCCGTACGGGACGTCCGGGCACTTCCTGTGGATCGGTGAGCGCACCCGGGAGCTCGACGGCGCCCACGTGGACCTGCTCTCGAAGCTGCGCAACCCGATCGGCGTGAAGCTCGGCCCGAAGACCACGGGCGACGACGCGCTCGCGCTCATCGACAAGCTGGACCCGGAGCGCGAGCCCGGCCGGCTCACCTTCATCACCCGCATGGGTGCGGCGAACATCCGGGAGAAGCTGCCGGCGCTCGTCGAGGCCGTGGAGGGCTCCGGCGCCAAGGTCGTGTGGGTCACCGACCCGATGCACGGCAACACGGTGTCGCTGCCGTCCGGGTACAAGACCCGCAACTTCGACGACGTCGTGGACGAGGTGCGCGGCTTCTTCGAGGTGCACGAGGCGATCGGCTCGTTCCCCGGGGGCATCCACGTGGAGATGACGGGCGACGACGTCGCGGAGTGCCTCGGCGGCGCCGACCCCGTCGACGAGTCCTCCTTCCAGGACCGGTACGAGTCCCTGTGCGACCCGCGCCTGAACCACATGCAGTCGCTGGAGGTCGCGTTCCTCGTGGCGGGCTACCTCTCCCGCCGCTGAGCGCAGCACCGTGGCCGACGGGGCCGGGGCCGGGCCTGGCCGTTCTGCTAGAGAACGGTGAGGGCGACCTCGGCCCCGTCCGTCGTCCGGGCCACCGCGTGGCCGGAGGGGGCGCCGAAGCCCTCCTCGACCCGTGCCGGGAGGCCCGCCTCCGCGAGGTCCCGCACCGCCCCGCCCACGGGCCGCCCCGGGACGCCGGGGGCGTTCTCGGCGCTGGGCCCGCCGGAGACCGCCGGGTCCACGGCCGGGCCGACGGGCACGTCCGTGCCCGGGCCCGGGTGCTGCCCCACGACGGCGCCCGCGGAGGCGTCGTCCGGGACCGCCGTGCCGGTCCCGAGCAGCCAGCCCAGGAACGCCGCCGCGGCCACCGCGAGGGCGACGAGCGCCAGCATCCCCGCCGCGCGGAGGGGACGGGAGGGGCGCAGCTCGATCTCCGGGCGCCAGGGGTCGGAGGAACCACCGCTCGAGGGCGTCGCCCGCGGCGCCGCCGCGGCGTCCGCGGCCGCGCCGGGGGAGCGCAGCACCTCGGTCGGGGCGGCCTGCGCGCGCCGCTCCTCCGCCGGGGCGGGTGCGGGCCCGGGGGCTCCGCCAGGAGCCTGCGGCGGTCGCAGGTCCTCGGTCGGTGCGGCCGCAGGGTGCAGGGCCTCGGTGGAGTCGCCGGGCGTCGACGGCGCGGACGGGGACCCCGCAGACGGGGGCCCGGCCGGCACGAGCCGCGTCGGCGCGGGCCCGGGCCCGCGGACGGGACCGGCCGGCGGGACGCGGTCGAGCTCCGCCGGCCGCAGGACCTCCCGGGCCGCGCGCAGCTCCTCGAGGAAGGCGCCGGCGTCCGCCGGGCGACCCTGCGGGTCCCGTGCCGTGGCCCGGGCGACGAGGCGCGCCAGGGCGTCCGGGACCCCCGGGTCGAGGGAGCGCAGGTCGGGCACCCCGTCCTCGGCGTGGGCGCGGGCCACGGCCAGCGGGCCGCCCGCGAAGGGGCGGCGCCCCGCCAGGAGCTCGAAGAGGACGATCCCGGCGGAGTAGACGTCCGCCCGGGTGTCCACCCGCCGCCCGGTCACGAGCTCCGGGGAGGCGTAGCCCACCGTGCCCAGCACCGTTCCGGTGGCCGTGTGCTGGTCGACGGCGCGGGTGAGCCCGAAGTCGGCGACCGTGACCCGGCCGGTGTCGGCGATCAGCACGTTCTCCGGCTTCACGTCACGGTGCACAAGCCCCTCCCGGTGGGCGGCCGCCAGGCCGTCGAGGACCGGTTCCAGCAGCGCCAGTGCGTCCCGCGGAGAAAGGGGGCCGCGCCCCCGCACGCGGTCGCGCAGCGTGGACCCCGCCACGTGCTCCATCACCAGGTAGGGCACCCCGTCCGGGGCGTGGCCCTGGTCCAGCACGGAGACGACGTGGGGGTGGGACAGCCGTGCCGCCGCCCGGGCCTCCCGCACGAACCGGTCCGCGGCGGCGGGGTCCTCCGCCAGGTGGGCGTGCATGAGCTTGACCGCCACGACGCGCTGCAGGCGGGTGTCCACCGCCCGGTACACGGTGGCCGTTCCGCCGCGGGCGATGCGAGGGCCCAGTTCGTAGCGGCCCTCGAGGACGGTCCCGGTCCGGTGGTCGGGAAACGCGCGCTGCACGGGCTCAGCCTGGAGCGGTGCGCAGTGCGCCCGCCGGGCCGGGGATCACGGGGCGAACCGCTCGCGGTGGGACTTGACGTTCTTGACGTACTGCTTCGTGTCGTCGTACATGCCGTACTTCTCGACCCCGTGCAGGCCCTGGTAGTACGCGGCGATGGCCACGTCGGTGCTGGGCGCGGCCCGGGCCAGCTGCCGGATGATCGCGACGCCGGCCGTGGCGTTGTCCTGCGGGTCGAGCAGGTCCAGTTCCCGTCCCACGAGTCCGGAGGCCCAGTCCCCGGCGTCGGGGATGACCTGCATCGCGCCCACGGCGTCCGCCGGGGAGACGGCCCGGTGGTCGAAGCCCGACTCCTGGTAAGCGTGCGCCAGGGCCAGGGCGGGGTCGACGTCCATCCGGACGGCGGTGTCGTGGACGATCCGGCGCATCTCCTCCCGTGACGGGGCCGGGCGGGCGGACAGCTGCTCGTGGTGGCGGTTGGCGGAGTCCACCACGTCGTCGTCGTACGTGCGCCCCAGGAACGTGTCCCCGACGGCGCGCTCGGGCTCCGGAGCGGGGACGGCGGCGGTCCGCACGGCGGCGGGCTCCCCGGCGGGGACCGACAGCCGCTGCCCGGGGCGCAGCAGGGAGTTCACCGTGATGCCGTTGCCGTCGAGGAGGTCCTGGACCGACACGCCGTGCGCCTGCGAGATGCTCCACAGCGAGTCGCCGGACCGCACCGAGTAGTCCGTCCGCCGGGGCTCGTCCGCGGCCGGGGCGTCACGGCCGGACGGCTCCGCCGCCGGTGCCGCGTCGCCGGACAGGCGCAGCTTCTGCCCGGGCATCAGCAGCGCGGCGCCCGAGAGGTCGTTCCACCGCATGAGCTCCGCCACGGACGTGCCGTGGCGCTGGGCGAGCGCCCACAGGGAGTCCCCGGGGGACACGGTGTGCACGGGGGGCTGCGTCGTCTTCTGTCCGGCGAGCAGGGGCGCCGAGGCCACCTGTCCGGGCTGGACGGGGGCGGCATGGGCCACGGTGCCCGCGCCCAGGGCGGCCAGGGCGGCGACGGCGGTGACCGCGGATCCCGTCCGGGCGCGGCGTGCCCAGCCCGGGGCGCGTTCGTCCTGCCCCCCGGACGTGGCGGGCGTGTCGGAGCGCTCACCGGGGGGCGTGGAGCGGTGCGGTGCGTCGTCGGTCGTGTCGCTGTCGGGGGGATACGGCATGAAGGGGCTCTCTGACGCTGATCGGGGAAGGCGCGGAGGTCTCAGCTGTCTCCGCGGGTCGAGCATACCGTGGCGGACCCGCGTGGCACGGGCACCGGCGGACGTGGCACCCTGGAGGCGTGAAGAACACATCCGGAATCAGCCCCGAGGAGTTCGACCGCCTGGACCGTCTGGTCCAGGAATGGTTGCCCCTGCCCGACGTCGCCGAGCGGCTCGACCTCGTGGTCACCCGTGTCCACGGCCTGGTCGACGACGGGACCCTCCTCGCCGTGCGCGATCCGCGCGACGGCATCCGCCGGGTCCCGGCCGCGTTCCTGCTGGACGGCGCCGTGGTCGACTCGCTGAAGGGGACGGTGGCGGTCCTGCGCGACTCCGGCTTCACCGACGTCGAGGCGATCACCTGGCTGTTCACCGAGGACGAGTCCCTGCCGGGCCGCCCCGTCGACGCGCTGCGGAACGGGCGCAAGACTGAGATCCGCCGCCGAGCTCAGGCCCTGGCCTGGTGACCCTTTCCTGACCGGCTGACCGGCTGACCGGGGCCGGCCCGTGCCGAGGACCGGGCGCGGCCCGGTCCTCAGGACGATCGGCGGACCGCGGCCGTGGCGAGGCCCTGCAGGGCGGCCATCGCCACCGCGTCGCCCCCGAGGCGGCGCAGGGCCGCGAACGCCTCCCGGCTGAGCCCGTCGATGAGCTCCTCGGTGGCACCGAGGGCCCCGCACCCCGTGATCAGCGCCCGGAGGCCCTCGACGTCCGCTTCGGTCAGGTCCGGCCGGCCCAGGGCGGCCTCGAGCCGCGCGATCTGCGCCTCGCTGCCGAGCCGCCGGACGTAGCCCACGAGGACCGTGCGCTTGCCCTCGCGCAGGTCGTCGCCCGCGGGCTTGCCCGTGGCCGCAGGGTCACCGAACACGCCCAGCACGTCGTCGCGGAGCTGGAACGCCTCGCCCAGGGGGAGGGCGAACGCGGAGCACCGCTCCAGGACCGGCTCGGGCGCCCCGGCCAGGGCGGCGCCGAGCACCACGGGGTGCTCCACCGAGTACTTCGCCGATTTGTACCGGACGACGTCCAGGGCCCGCTGCACCGCGCCCTCGCGGTCCTGGCCCCCGCCGGTCACCTCGCCCTGCACGTCGAGGTACTGGCCGGCCATCACCTCCGTGCGCATGAGGTCGAAGACCGCCCGCGCGCGGTGCCCGCCGCTCGCCGCGCCGGTGGCCGCGGCGAACAGCTGCTCGCTCCAGGACAGGCAGAGGTCCCCCGACAGGATCGCGGCCGCCACGCCGAAGGCCGGGCCATCCAGGGCCCAGCCCCGGTCCGCGTGCACGGACTCGAAACGACGGTGCACGCTGGGGGCGCCCCGGCGGGTGTCGGAGCGGTCGATGACGTCGTCGTGGATGAGCGCCGCCGACTGGAAGAGCTCGAGGGCCGCACCGGCCCTGACCACCGCGGGGTCGTCCGGGTCACCGCCGGCGGCGCGCCAGCCCCAGTAGCACAGCCGCGCGCGCAGCCGCTTGCCCCCGGCGGAGAGCGCGGATACGGCGTCCAGCAGCGGGAGGGCGTCGGCCGAGATCCCGCCGAGGGCCGTCCGCTGCCGCCCGAAGAAGTCCTCCAGCTCGGCGTGCAGCCGCTCCACGAACCGGTCGTCCTCGGCGCGGAAGGCGTCCTCGGGCCGGGCGCGCGGCGCGGTGTCGGTGGGCGCATCGTGGTGGTGCGGGGGCGGCGGGCACGTCATGGATGGCTCGACCTCGGTCTCGGGGCGGCGGCGGACGCCTGCTGACGGTCGTCCGCGATGTCGGCCCCAGCCTATCGAAGGGCCGTCGGGCGGACCCGCGCGCTTCCCCGAGGAGGCGACCGCACGGCGGCAGGGATGTCCGCGCCGAGGGCTATGCTGTGCCGGACCCGGGAGGAGGGCGTGGTGACCGAGACGCCGAAGGACCGGCTGGACCGCTGGCGGGCCTGCGCCGTGCTGCACGTCGACATGGACATGTTCTACGTCGGCGTGGAGCTGCTCGCCGCTCCCCGGCTGCGGGGCCGGCCCGTCATCGTGGCCGGGGCGGGGAACCGCTCCGTGGTCCTGTCCGCCTCCTACGAGGCGCGGGAGTACGGCGTCCGCTCGGGCATGCCCCTGGCGCGGGCCCGGGCGATGTGCCCGGGGGCTGTCCTGCTGGAACCACACCGTGACGCCTACGAGGCCTACTCGCGCCGCGTCATGGCGATGTTCCGGGAGATCACCGACCGGGTGGAGCAGATCAGCGTGGACGAGGCCTTCCTCGACGTCTCGGGGGCCGTCCGGCGCCTCGGGCCCCCGGTGGGCGTCGCCCGCAGCCTGCGCTCCCGCGTGCGGGACGAGCTGGGGCTGACCGCCTCGGTGGGGATCGGGGCCAACAAGACCGTCGCGAAGATCGCCTCCACCCGCTCCAAACCGGACGGGCTGCTGCTCGTCCAGCCCGAGGACACCGTCGCGTTCCTCGCGGAGCTGCCGGTCTCGGCGCTGTGGGGCGTGGGCGGGCGCACGGCCGAGGCGCTCACCGGGGCGGGCCTGCGCAGCGTCGGGGACCTCGCGGCCGCACCGGTGCCGCTGCTGGTCCGGGTGGTCGGCCGGGCCGCCGGCCACCACCTGCACGAGCTGGCCAACGGACGCGACCCCCGGCCGGTCGTGCCGGTCCGTGAGGAGAAGAGCGTGGGCGCCGAGGAGACCTTCCCCCACGACGTCACGGACAGCCGGGCCCTGCACGAGACCCTGCTCCGGCTGAGCCACCGGACCGCCTCGCGGCTGCGCCGCCAGGGCCTGCGCGCCCGCCGGGTGGGACTCAAGGTGCGCTGGGCCGACTTCACCACCATCACCCGCTCCCGGACCCTGCACCACCCGTTCACATCGGCGCACGACCTGCTCGAGCACGGTGTGGGGCTGCTGGAGGAGCTCGGGGACCGGCCCCAGGCCGTCCGCCTCCTCGGCATCCGGGCCGAGCGGCTGGAGCCCGCCTCGGACGCTCTGCAGCTGAGCCTGGACGGCCGGGAGGAGGAGTGGGGCGCCGCCGAACAGGCCATGGACCGGGTGCACGCCCGCTTCGGCGCCGAACGTCTCGGACCGGCGCGCCTGCTGCCGGCCGCACCACGGGAACCGATAGGCAACTCCGAGGCTGTTGACAGCCGCGGGCGCGGTGCAAAATCATCACCCGACGGTCTATCCTGGTAACAGGCGGCACCGGAACAGCCGGGGGATCCGCACCCGAAGGATGAGGAGGCATACCGTGCCACTGTCCGAACACGAGCAACAGCTCCTGGCCCAGCTGGAGAAGCAGCTCCACGCGGACGACCCGAGGTTCGTGACCAACATGGGGTCGCGCGCCGTCAAGGGCACGTCCACGCGCAACATCGTCCTCGGGATCGTGATCGCCGTGGTGGGCCTGCTCGTCCTCCTGGGCGGGGTGGTCATCGACTCGATCCTGGTCGGGGTCCTGGGCTTCGTCGTGATGGGTGCGGGTGTCTACGTCGCCACGCTGCGCTCCGGCAAGCCGCGCCCCGACGGAGCGGCGGACAAGGGGGGCCCGCCCCGTCGGTCGTCGCCCTTCCTGCAGAACCTCGAGGAGCGCTGGGACCAGCGCAACTCCGGCGGCTCGTCCTCGTGAGCGGCCCCGTCCGGGTGCGGAACGGGGTCTAGGCCCCTCCCGGGCGCTTCGACCCCCCGGACTCCTCCACCTTCCACCACCCGCGCCTCCCGTCGGAGGCGCTC
>NZ_JBISWJ010000038.1:0-16934 GCF_044462225.1 Kocuria kalidii
CCGTGCGGCGCGCCACGCCGCGGCGCACGGGGCCCGCGTTCGTTGACCGGGGAGTGAAGTGGAGTAAAGTGGGGCGAAGAGATGGATCTGGGAGAACTCTCGGGCTGGAGAGGCGGTGAGCATGTTTCTCGGAACGTACTCACCCCGTCTCGACGAGAAGGGCCGCCTGATCCTGCCGGCGAAGTACCGGGAGGAGCTGGCCGAGGGACTGGTGCTGACCCGTGGTCAGGAGCGGTGCCTCTACGTGTTCAGCGTCCGCGAGTTCGAGCGGGTGCACGAGCAGCTGAGGGCGGCACCGCTGTCCTCGAAGCAGGCCAGGGACTACATCCGGGTCTTTCTCTCGGGCGCCTCGGACGAGGTCCCGGACAAGCAGGGCCGAGTCACGATACCGCCGCCTCTGCGGGACTACGCCGGGCTGGACCGGGAGCTCGCCGTCATCGGTGCGGGCACCCGGGCCGAGATCTGGGACGCCCAGGCGTGGAACGACTACCTGAACGAGAAGGAGGCCGTCTTCTCCGAGACCGAGGAGGAAGTGGTGCCCGGGCTCTTCTGAGCGCAGAACCGCCGACAACCACCCGCGGGTCCACCTCCCGGATGAGATCTCCAGCCGCACAGCCGTCACCGTCCTGGCTCACCTTCCCCTGAGCCAGGCCGGATTCGAGGGACGGCCAGCGGATGGGGTTCTGATCCGGGAGGATCCGTTGCCGCAGCACGGCGCCGATCCGGCGCCGAACACCGAATCCACCGTCGACCGCCGAAAGAGGGCCCATGGCGCAACGCCCAGCCGAGCAGCTCCACGTCCCCGTGCTGCTCGAGCGCTGCCTGGACCTGATGGCCCCCGCGCTCGGCGCGGACGACGCCGTGGCCGTGGACGCGACGATGGGCATGGGCGGGCACTCGGAGGCCCTGCTGCGGCGCTTCCCGCGGCTGCGGCTCGTGGCCGTGGACCGGGACCCGCAGGCGCACGCGCTCGCCGCTCCCCGGCTCGCCCCGTTCGGGGACCGGTTCCGTCCCGTGCACACGACCTACGACCGCATCCCGGAGGCCCTGGCCGCGCACGGCTTCGACCACGCCGACGCGGTCCTCTTCGACCTTGGGGTCTCCTCCCTGCAGCTCGACGAGCGCGAACGCGGATTCGCCTACTCCTTCGACGCGCCCCTCGACATGCGCATGGACTCCACGGCGCCGGTCACGGCCCGGGACGTGGTCAACGACTACAGCGAGGCGGAGCTGCGCCGGATCCTCCGGGACTGGGGCGAGGAGCGCTTCGCGACCCGCATCGCCCGCGCGATCGTGGAGCGGCGGGCGCTGACCCCCCTGCGGACCACCGGCGAGCTCGTCGACGTCGTGCGCGGGGCCGTGCCCGTGGGCGCCCAGCACCGCAAGGGGCACCCGGCGAAGCAGACGTTCCAGGCGCTGCGGATCGAGGTCAACGAGGAGCTGGACGTCCTGCGCCGGGCCGTCCCGGCGGCCCTGGGCGCCGTGCCCGTGGGCGGCCGCGTCGTGGCCATGAGCTACCACTCCCTGGAGGACCGGATCGTGAAGCAGGCCTTCGCCCGGGGCGCCTCCTCGACGGCGCCCAAGGGGTTCCCCGTGGAGCTCGACGAGCACAAGCCCACCCTGCGGGTGCTGACCCGCGGGACGGAGACTCCCACCCCCCGGGAGATCGACGAGAACCCCCGTGCCGCTTCCGCGCGCCTGCGCGCGGTGGAGCGCACCAGGCCCACCATCCCCCCCACAGCACAGAACACGCAGAGGTACACGGCATGAGCGGAACCGGACTCCAGCGACGACCGGCGAGCTCGGCCTCCTCGCGCACAGGCATCGGCGCCTGGACCGCACGGCGCGGACAGCGCCCGCCGGTGGAGGGCAGCTCGGCCCGCCAGCTGGAGCATCCGGCACCGCCCGCCGAGGAGTCGACGGGGTCCACGCGCGCGCCGCTGTCCGTGGTCCCCGGCCGAGAGCGCCGGCGACGGATCTCCACCGTGGTGATCAGCCTGCTGGCCCTCGTGCTGGCGCTGGCCTCCATCCTGGTCCTCAACATCCAGATCTCCGGCGGGCAGTACCGGCTCGTGGAGCTGCGCGCCCAGGAGCAGGCCCTGAGCCAGCAGAACGAGGCGCTCACCCAGGACCTGGAGTTCTACAACGCCCCGCAGAACCTCGCGGTCATGGCGACGGACCTCGGCATGGTTCCCGCGCAGGGCTCCGGAACGGTGGACCTCACCACCGGGACGGTCGAGGGCGACCCGCTCCCGGCGCAGCCCCAGGAGGACCACGAGATCCTGGTCGAGCACGCCCACCAGACCGGGTCGGTGGCCGCCGACCGCGCCGCCCAGCGCGCGGAGGCCCGGGAGCAGGAGAAGGCCGAGCAGGAGCGGGAGGACGCCGAGCGCCGGGCCCGCGAGGACGCGCCCTCCGGCGGCGCGGAGAGCGGCGGCGGGTCCCTCTCGGCCCCGCTGCAGCGCATCCCCGGGGAATGACCGGGGCAGGAGCCCCCGCACCCGACCGCAGCAGCACTCCGGGCACTCCCCGGCCGAGAACAGGAACGAGGCAGACACGTGGCACGCGCACGCTCGACGTCGACCGCTGACACCCCCCGCGGCATCGGCCGCAGCCACATCGGCGTCGTCCTCGTGCTGGGCCTGCTCGTCGTGCTCGGGCTGCGCCTCGTGTGGGTGCAGGGCTTCGACGTCGGCGGGCGGGCCGAGGCCGCCGCGGGGGAGCGGTCCCGCACCGAGGTGGTCCCCGCCCTGCGCGGAGAGATCCGCGACACGGACGGCAACGTCCTCGCCCGCACGCTGCAGCGCTACGACGTCACGGTCGACCAGTCCCTCGTGCGCGAGTTCCAGCGGCCGCTGGCCGACGGCACGACGGAGACCGTGACGCCCACGCAGGCGGTCTACCGTCTTGCCGACGCCCTGGACCTCGACGACACCGAGGTCAAGGACTCCCTCGACGGCGACAAGCAGTTCGAGTACGTGGCCCGGGGGGTCACCCCGGAGCAGTGGAACACCGTGCGCGACCTCGGCCTGCCCTACGTGTACGGGCAGCCGTCCTCCGACCGGATCTACCCGAACGGACCGGTGGGCGGCAGCGTGGTCGGCTTCATGGGCGGGGACGACGAGGCGCTCGGCGGGATCGAGCAGACCCAGGACCACCTGCTGCGCGGCACGGACGGCAGCCGGACCTTCGAGATCAGCGCGGACGGGGTGCGGATCCCGGTGGCGCCCCAGGAGGAGAGCCCGGTGGAGGACGGCTCCTCGGTGCAGCTGTCGATCGACGACGACGTCCAGTTCTTCGCCCAGCAGGCCGTCACCGAGCGCGCCGAGGAGCTCGACGCCGACTGGGGCACCGCCGTGGTGATGCGCATCGAGGACGGTGCGGTGCTGGCGCTGGCCGACTCCTCGACCGTGGACCCCAACGACATCGGCTCCGCGGACGCCGAGGACCTCGGGGCCCGGGCCGTCACCCAGGCCGTGGAACCCGGATCCACCCAGAAGATCCTCACCGCCGCCGCCGCCGTGGAGGAGGGCGTGGTCACGCCCCGGACGGAGATCACCGTGCCCCCGTTCCTGGAGATCGACGGGCAGAAGATCACCGACGCCTTCGACCACGACGAGGAGCGGCGGACCTTCGCCGGGATCATCGCCGACTCGATGAACACCGGCACGGTCCTGGTGGGCGGGAAGCTGTCCAAGGAGCAGCGCCACGACTGGATGCAGCGCTTCGGCGTGGGCGAGACGACGGGGATCGAGCTGCCGGGGGAGTCCCCGGGCATCCTCACGAGCGCGGACCAGTGGGACGTGCGCCAGCAGTACACCGTGCTCTTCGGCCAGGGCGTCGCCCAGACGCCCCTGCGCACGGCCACGATCTTCCAGGCCGTCGGCAACGGCGGGGTCCAGGTGGAGCCCCGCGTCGTGGAGTCCGTGATCGCCCCCGACGGCACCAGCACCCCGGTCGAGCGCCCCGCGGGCGAGCGGATCGTCTCCGAGGAGACGGCGGAGCAGGTGCTCGACATGATGGAGGTCACCGTCACCCAGGGCGGGGCCAAGGAGGCCGCGGTCGAGGGGTACCGCGTCGGGGGCAAGACGGGCACGGCCGAGGCCCCGAGCCCCGAGGGCGGCTACGACGGCTACACCACCTCCTTCGTGGGCGTGGCCCCCGTCGAGGACCCCCAGTACCTCGTGGCCGTCACGCTGCAGCGGCCCGAGGGCGACGTCCGTTCGATCGGCACCACCCCCACGTTCAGCAAGATCATGGGACAGGTGCTGCGCCACTACGACGTCCCGCCCTCGACCACCGAACCCGTGGAGATCCCGCTGCGCACGGACGAGCCCGAGGAGGACGACCCGGAGTCGGAGGACCCGGCGGAGGAGCGGCCCGGCCCGGACGCGCCGGGGGAGGGGGCTGCGGTCGACACCCCGCCGGGCGTCGAGGCCCCCGAGGCGGGTGCGGCCGCCGACGGCACCACGGCCGGGGCGGAGGCCTCCGCGCCGGCCCCGGAACCGGGCCCGGGGGCCGCGGCGACCGGCGCTCCCGTCCCTGCCGCGTCCCGGCGGTCCGACGAGGGCGGCTAGACTTCCGTATCGCCGTGCCCGGCCACCCACCGGGCCCGCCCCCCCCTACCGGCGGCCCCCCACCCGCCACCAGACCACGAAGGACGTTGATGGACGCGACAGCCCAGCAGGGACACGACGCGCAGACGATGCGCCCCGCACGGCCCCGACCGCTGAGCCTCGCGGAGACCGCGCGGCTCGCGGGCGGGACGGCCCCGTCCCCGGCCCTGGACGTCACCGGCATCTCCCTGGACTCCCGGCAGCTGCGCCCCGGCGACCTCTACGCCGCCCTGCCCGGCGCCCGCACCCACGGCGCCCGGTTCGCCGCCGCCGCCGAGCGCGCGGGCGCCGTGGCGGTGCTCACCGACCCCGAGGGCGCGGAGCTCGTGCGGCGCGCCGGTGTGGGCCTGCCCGTGGTCGAGGCCCCGGAGCCCCGGCGTGCGGTGGGCACGATCGCCGCGCGCATCTACGGCTCCCGGCCGGCGGACGGGACGGCCCCGGCGCTGTTCGCGATGACCGGCACCAACGGCAAGACGACCACGACCTATTTCGCGAACTCGCTGCTGCGGGCGCTGGGCCACCGCACGGGGCTGATCGGCACGATCGAGATCCTCGCCGGCGAGGAGTCGATCCCCTCCCGGCTCACCACCCCGGAGGCACCGCACGTGCACGCGCTGCTCGCGCTCATGCGCGAGCGCGGCATCACGGCGGCGTCCATGGAGGTCTCCTCCCACGCCCTGCAGTTCCACCGGGTGGACGGCATCCGCTTCGACGTCGCCGGTTTCACCAACCTGACCCAGGACCACCTCGACCTGCACGGGTCGATGGACGAGTACTTCGCCGTGAAGGCCGGGCTGTTCACCCCGGAGCGGACCCGCCGGGCCGTCGTCGTGGTCCAGGACGAGGACGACGTCTGGGGCCTGCGGATGGCCGCGCACGCCCGGGAGCAGCTCGGCACCGAGCAGGTGGACACCGTCGCGCTGCGCGGCGACGTGCCGGGGGACCGGGACGCCGGCCCGGCCCGGCACGGCGCCGACTGGACCCTCGCCGCCCTCACCCGCCGCGGCATCGGCCACTCGTTCGCGCTCGTCCACCGTGACGGCCGGACGCTGCGCGTGTCCACGGGACTGCCGGGCGACTTCAACGTGGCCAACGCGGCGCTCGCCGTGGTCATGGTCGTGGCCTCCGGCGCCGACGTCGCCGACGTGCAGCGCGTCCTCGACGAGGCGGACCCCCTCACCACGGACGTGCCCGGGCGGATGCAGCTCATCGGCACGCAGCCGACCGCCGTCGTGGACTTCGCGCACAACCCCGACGCCCTCCGGCGCGCGCTGACCGCCGTGGAGCCGCCCGAGGCGGACGGACGCGTCATCGTGGTCTTCGGGGCCACGGGCGAGCGGGACCGGTCCAAGCGCCCGGTCATGGGCGAGATCGCCGCCCAGCACGCCGACGTCGTGATCGTCACCGACGACGACCCGCACGACGAGGACCCCGGCCGGATCCGCGAGGAGGTCGCCGCCGGGGCGCGGGCGGCCCGGGACGCGGGGGCCAGGGCCCAGGAGGTGCTCGTGCTCCAGCCGCGGGCCGTGGCCATCCGCGCCGCGGTGGCCATGGCAGGTCGCGCCGACTCCGTGCTCGTGGCCGGCCGCGGGCACGAGACGGTCCAGGAGATCCGGGGCGTGGACCACCCGCTGGACGACAGGGAAGAGCTGCGGGCGGCACTGGCCGACGGGCAGCAGGACGGTCGGGAGGACCGATGATCGAGATCACCGCCGCACAGCTCGCACAGATCACCGGGGGGCGCGCCGTCGGCGCCCCTGCCGGTGAGGCCGTGGTCCGGCACGTCGCGACCGACTCCCGCGAGGCGCGCCCCGGGACGCTGTTCGTCGCCAAGCCGGGCGAGGTCACCGACGGCCACGAGTTCGTGGGCGCGGCGTTCGCCGCCGGTGCGGTCCTCGCACTCGTCGAGCACGAGGTCGCCGACGCGGCGGGGGCCACCTACCCGGGCGTGCTGGTCCCGGATGCGGTGGAGGCGATGGGTCGGCTGGCCGCCTGGGTCGTGGCCCAGCTGCGTGCCCACCACGAGGTGAAGGTCATCGCCGTCACCGGCTCCGTCGGCAAGACCACCACCAAGGACCTCCTGCGGGGCATCTTCGCCGCGGAGGGCCCCACGGTCGCTCCCCGGGGCTCCTACAACGGGGAGGTCGGCGTGCCGCTGACCGTCTTCGAGGCCGGGCCGGACACGCGCTTCCTCATCATCGAGATGGGCGCCACCCGGATCGGCAACATCGACTACCTGTGCCGGATGGTCCGCCCCGACGTCGGGGTGGTGCTGTGCGTGGGCTCCGCCCACGCCGGCGAGTTCGGCGGGGTCGCCAACATCGCCCGCGCCAAGGGGGAGCTCGTCGAGTCCCTGCGCGCCGACGGCGTGGCGGTCCTCAACGACGACGACGTCCTGGTGCGCCGGATGCACCGCCGCACCGCCGCACCCGTCCTGTTCTTCGGGGAGTCCCCGGCGAACGCGCTGCCGGACGTCCCGGCCCTGCGCGTGCACGCCTCGGGGGTCCGGCTCGGCGACGCCGGCAACCCGGAGTTCGTCCTGCACCTGCCCGACGGCTCCGAGCACCGGATCGTGTCCCGGCTCATGGGGGAGCACCACGTCACCAACCTGCTCGCCGCCGCGTCCGCGGCGTTCGTGGCCGGGGTCGCCCCCGAGCGGATCGCGGCCTCGCTCAACGCCCAGGGCGCCGCCAGCCGGTGGCGGATGGAGCGCACCGAGCGGGCCGACGGCGTGACCGTGGTCAACGACGCCTACAACGCCAACCCGCAGTCGATGCGCGCCGCGCTGCAGACCCTCGCCCAGCTGGGCCGCGGCGCGGGCGGCTCCGCGCCGCGGCGCACCTGGGCCGTGCTCGGCGGCATGCTCGAGCTCGGGGACAGCACGGTCGAGGAGCACGACGCCCTGGGCCGCATGGTCGTCCGGCTCAACATCTCCAAGCTGATCGCGGTCGGGGACCTCGCCCGCCCGGTCTACGACGCCGCCCAGCTCGAGGGCTCGTGGGGCAACGAGGCCACGTGGGCGGCGACGCCCGAGGACGCCGAGGAGATCCTGCGCCAGGAGCTCGCACCCGGCGACGTCGTGCTCTTCAAGTCCTCCAACGCCGCCGGTCTGCGGATCCTGGGGGACCGGGTGGCCGCCGGGACGCCCGCCGGCGCCGGCGGCCCCGCCCCGGGCAACGACGCCCCGGCGCACGGTGACCACTGGCTCTCGGCCGGGCCCTTCGTCAACGCCTCCCTCGACCCGAGCGGGAGGCCCGTTCCCCCGGGCGCCTCCGCCGAGGGGAACGAACCCGCATGATCCAGATCCTCATGGCGGCCGGCTTCGCCCTCGTGCTGTCCCTGTTCGGCACCCCGGCCTTCATCACGTTCCTCGCCCGGCGCGGCTACGGCCAGTTCATCCGGGACGACGGGCCCACCAGCCACCACACGAAGCGCGGGACGCCCACGATGGGCGGGGTCGCGATCCTGGGCTCCGTCGTGCTCGCCTACGCGCTCACGCACCTGGTCTCCGGGCTGCTGTGGCCGTCCTACGGGGGCGTCACGCTCTCCGGGCTCTCCGCGCTGCTGCTCATGCTGGGCATGGGGTTCGTCGGCTTCGTGGACGACTACAAGAAGATCGCCAAGAAGCAGAACCTCGGGCTCAGCCCCGTGGGCAAGATCGTCCTCCAGGGCCTCATCGGCACCGTGTTCGCCCTGCTCGTGCTGCTCGTCCCCGGCCCGTCGGGCGCGACACCGGCCTCCTCGGCGATCTCCGTCACCCGTGACACGTCCCTCGACCTCGCGTTCGCGGGCACCGCGGTCGGTGCCGTCCTCTTCGTCGTCTGGGTGAACCTGATCGCCACCGCCACGACCAACGCCGTGAACCTCACCGACGGCCTCGACGGCCTCGCCACCGGCGCCTCCATCCTCGTGTTCAGCGGGTACCTCCTGATCGCGATGTGGCAGAACACGCACCTGTGCGGGTCGGTGGCCGAAGGGGTGTGCTACGAGGTCCGCGACGCCGCCGACCTCGCCCTGACCGCCGCCGCCCTCGTCGGGGCCCTCGTGGGCTTCCTGTGGTGGAACACCTCCCCGGCGAAGATCTTCATGGGGGACACGGGCTCCCTCGGGCTCGGCGGCGCGCTCGCCGCGTTCGCGGTGCTCACCCGCACCGAGCTGCTGCTCGTGCTCATCGCCGGGCTGTTCGTGGTCATCACGGTGTCCGTGATCCTGCAGGTCGGCTACTTCAAGCTCTCGGGCGGCCGGCGCATCTTCAAGATGGCGCCCCTCCAGCACCACTTCGAGCTCAAGGGCTGGAACGAGGTGACCATCGTGGTCCGCTTCTGGATCATCGCCGGGCTGTTCGTCGCGGCCGCGCTCGGCGTCTTCTACGGCGACTGGCTGCTCTCCCACGGAGGAATGATCCAATGATCCACGCGAGCAACGACAACCCCGTCCTGGACCGCCCGCGCCTGGCCGGGCTCACCACCTGGGACGCGGACTGGGCGGGGCTGCGCGTGGTCGTGGCCGGGATCGGGGTGTCGGGCTTCGCCGCCGCGGACACCCTGCTCGAGCTCGGCGCCCGCGTCGTCGTCGTCGACGGGGCGGACACCCCGGAGTCCCGGGCCCGGGCCGACACCCTGCGGATCGTGGGCGCCGCCGACGTCCTGCTCGGGGAGGGCGCCCAGCAGTCCGTCCCCGACGTCGAGGGCGAGCGCCCCGACCTGGTGGTCACGTCCCCGGGTCTGCGTCCCGACCACCCCCTGCTGGCCGCCGCGGTCGCGGAGGGCATCCAGATCTGGGGCGACGTGGAGCTCGCCTGGCGGGTCCGCGAGCGGGCCGGCCGCCGGACCGCCGAGTGGGTGTGCATCACCGGGACGAACGGCAAGACCACCACGGTGGGGATGACGGAGTCCGTGCTGCGCGCGGCCGGGCTCACCGCGGCCGCCGTCGGCAACGTGGGCACCCCGATCCTCGACGCGCTGCGCGACCCCGTCGAGCACGACGTCCTCGCGGTCGAGCTCTCCAGCTTCCAGCTGCACTGGGCGCACTCGGTGTCCCCGCTGGCCTCCGTCGTGCTCAACGTCGCCGAGGACCACGTGGACTGGCACGGCGGCTACGAGAACTACGTGGCGGACAAGTCCCGGATATACGAGCACACCCGGGTGGCCTGCGTCTACAACGCCCAGCAGGCGGAGACCGTGCGCATGGTCGAGGAGGCCGACGTCGAGGAGGGCTGCCGCGCGGTCGGCTTCACCCTCGAGACGCCCGACGTGTCCATGCTGGGGGTGGTGGAGGACCTGCTCGTGGACCGCGCGTTCCTCGACGACCGCCGCGGCTCCGCGCTCGAGCTCGCCTCGGTCGCCGACACCGGGCCCATCCCCACACCCCACGGCGTGGCCAACGCCCTGGCCGCCGCGGCCCTGGCCCGCGCCGCAGGTGCCCCGCCGGAGGCGGTGCGGGCCGGGCTGCGCGCCTGGGAGCCCGGCGACCACCGGATCCAGGCCGTCGCCACGACCCACGGGGTGGTGTGGATCAACGACTCGAAGGCCACCAACCCGCACGCCGCCGACGCGGCCCTGGCCGCGTTCGGGCCCGTGGTGTGGATCGCCGGCGGCCTCTCCAAGGGGGTCTCCTACGACCGCCTCGTCGCCCGCCACGCCGACCGGCTGCGCACCGTGGTGGTCATCGGCACGGACAACGACTCGCTGCTGGCCGCGCTCGCCGCGCACGCGCCCCAGGTCCCCGTCCTGCGGACGGCCGAGCGCCCCGGGCCCGGGGCGGGCGACGCCGTCATGGGCGAGGCCGTCCGGCTCGCCCACGAGGTCGCGCAGCGGGGCGACACCGTCCTGATGGCGCCGGCGTCCGCGTCGATGGACCAGTTCAGCTCCTACGCCCACCGCGGTGACGCGTTCATCCGGGAGGTCGCCGACCTCGTGGAGCGGCTGTCGTGACCCAGGTGCAGGACCGGACGGGGATCGCGCAGGCGGCCCGCGGCTCCGTGGGCGGGGCCCGCCGCTTCTGGCGGGCCCTGGTGGACGGCCCGCTCATCCACTCGTACTACGCCCTGGCCGGCTCGGTGCTGCTGCTCACGGGCATCGGCATCATGATGGTCCTCTCCGCCTCCGCGGTGGAGTCCATCTCCGCCCAGGAGTCCGCGTACTCCTACTTCCTGAAGCAGGCCACCTTCGGGGGCGTCGGCGTGCTCCTGATGTTCGCCCTCTCCTTCGTCCCCACCGCCTGGTACCGCCGGGGCGCCACCGTGCTCCTGGTCCTCGCCGTGCTGCTGCTGATGCTCGTCTTCACCCCGCTCGGACAGGAGATCAACGGCAACCGGAACTGGATCGTGGTGGGCGGACAATCCTTCCAGCCCTCCGAGGCGGCCAAGCTCGCCGTCGCCGTCTGGCTCGCCATGGTCCTGGCCCGGCAGGGCGACGCCGTGCGGGACTGGCGCCAGGCCCTGTGGCCGTCGGCGCTCGGCATCGGGGTGCCCGCCCTGCTGATCGTGCTCGGCGACGACGTGGGCACGGCGCTGGTCTTCGTCCTGATCTACGCGGCGGCCCTGTTCTTCGCGGGGGCCCCGCTGCGCCTGTTCGCCATCGCGGCCGCCGTGGCCGCGGTGGCCGGCACCCTGGCCGTGGTCACCGCGCCCCACCGCGTGGATCGGATCACCGGGTGGCTGTTCGGCGAGTGCGGCGCCACCGACGCCTGCTACCAGGCCGAGCAGGGGCTCAACGCCCTCGCTTCGGGCGGCTGGTGGGGGGTGGGCCTGGGGCAGTCGCGGCTCAAGTACAACTACGTCCCCGAGGCCCACAACGACTACATCTTCTCGATCATCGGCGAGGAGCTGGGCCTGCTGGGCACGGTGCTGATCCTCGCCCTGTTCGCGCTCATGGCGCTGGCGATGGCGCGGATCATCCTGCGGGCCCGCAGCCCCTTCGTCCGGATCGCCACCGCCTGCATCGTCACCTGGCTGGTCGGCCAGGCGTTCATCAACATCGGCATGGTCACGGGCGTGCTGCCGGTGATCGGCATCCCGCTCCCCTTCATCAGCTACGGTGGGTCGTCGTTGCTGATGAGCCTGGCGGCCGTGGGCGTCGTGATGTCCTTCACCCGTCTGCCGCGCCGGATCCAGGTCCCGCCCCGCACCCCCCGCCCCCGCACCCCGAACGAGGACCGCGCATGACACCGTCCGCACCGACTCCCGAGCGCCCCGCACCGTCGGTCCTGCTGGCCGGCGGGGGCACCGCCGGCCACGTGAGTCCCCTCCTGGCCGTGGCCGCGGCCCTGCGGGAGCAGGCGCCGGGGGCCCGGCTCACGGCGGTGGGCACCGCGTCCGGGATGGAGACCCGGCTCGTTCCGCAGGCGGGTCTGGAGCTCGAGCTCGTCGACCGGGTGCCCCTGCCCCGCCGGCCCTCCGTGGACCTCGTGCGGCTGCCCGGGCGGCTCCTGGGCGCCGTGCGCCAGGCGGGCGAGATCCTCGACCGGGTGCGGCCCGACGTGGTGCTCGGGGTCGGCGGATACGTCTGCACCCCCGTCTACCTCGCCGCCGCCCGGCGCGGTCTGCCGATCGTCGTCCACGAGGCCAACGCCCGCCCGGGCCTCGCCAACCGGGTGGGAGCCCGCTGGGCCCGCACCGTGGCCACCGCGTTCCCCGGCACGCCGCTGCGCGGCGCCGAGACCGTCGGCATGCCCATGCGGCGGGAGATCGCCGGACTGGACCGCGAGGCGCTGCGCGCCGAGGCGCGCCGCTCCTTCGGGCTCGACCCGGACGTTCCCACCGTCGTGGTCACGGGCGGCTCCTCGGGCGCCCTCGCCATGAACCGGACCGTGGCCGCGGTCGCCGAGGAGGTCGCCGAGCACGGCCACCAGCTGCTCCACGTCACGGGACGGGGCAAGCAGCTGACCCGGGACGACGGCGCACCGCTGAGCGCTCCCGGCTACGTGCAGGTCGAGTACGTCGACGGCATGGAGCGCGTCTACGCCGCCGCGGACCTGCTCGTGGCCCGCGCGGGCGCGGCGACCGTCTCGGAGGCCGCGGCCGTCGGCCTGCCCGCCGTGTTCGTCCCGCTGCCCGTGGGCAACGGCGAGCAGGCGCTCAACGCGGCCTCCCTCGTGGCGGCCGGGGCCGCCCGGCTCGTGGCCGACGACGCCTTCACCCCCGACTGGTACCGCCGGCACGTCCATCCGCTGCTGGCCGACCCCGGCCGGCTGGCGGCGATGGCCACCGCGAGCCGCGGCCACGGCGTGCGCGACGCGGACGCCGTCCTGGCCCGGCTGGTCCTCGAGGAGGTCCCCGGTGGGCGCTGAGCACGAGATCGACCCGGGCCGGCTGGGCCGGGTCCACTTCATCGGCATGGGCGGCGCGGGGATGTCCGCCGTCGCGAAGCTCATGCTGGCCCGCGGCGTCCCGGTGAGCGGCTCCGACCGCCAGGACTCCCCGGCCCTGCGCCAGCTCGAGGACCTGGGCGCCACGGTGTTCGTGGGCCAGCGCGCCGGCAACGTCGACGGGGCCCAGACCGTGGTCGTGTCCACGGCGATCCCGCCCGAGGACCCCGAGTACTCCGCGGCGCGGGCCGCCGGACTGGGCGTGCTCCACCGCTCCGAGGCGCTGGCGGCCGCGATGCACGGCAGGGACGTCGTGGCGGTCGCCGGCACCCACGGCAAGACGACCACCAGCGCGATGGCCGCGCTCGCGCTGCACACGGCCGGCCGGGAGCCCTCCTGGGCCATCGGCGCCCACGTGCCCGACCTCGGTGCCAACGCGGCGCTGGGCGCGGGCCGCTGGTTCGTGGCGGAGGCCGACGAGTCCGACGGCTCCTTCCTGTCGTACGGTCCGCGGATCGCCGTGGTCACCAACATCGAGCCCGACCACCTCGACTACTACCCCACCCGGGAGGCCTTCTTCCGGGCCTTCGACCGGTTCGCCGCGACCCTGCCCGAGGACGGGCTGCTCGTGGCGTGCCACGACGACCCCGGTTCCCGCGCCCTCGCCGAGCGCCGGCGCGCCGCCGGCCGGAGGGTCGTCACCTACGGCACGGACCGGGCCGCCGACGTCCGCGTGGTCCCCGGCGGTTCCGGCGGCCTGCGGACGCGCAGCACCCTGGTGCTGGGCGAGGGCGCCGACCGCCGGGAGGAGCGGCTGGAGCTCGCGGTGCCGGGCCGGCACAACGTCCTCAACGCGACCGCCGCCTTCTGCGTGGCCGTCGAGACCGGGGTCCCGGCCGCGGACGCGGCGCGCGGGCTGGCCGGCTTCCACGGCTCCGCGCGGCGCTTCGACCTGCGCGGCGAGGTGGGCGGGATCCGGGTGTTCGACGACTACGCCCACCACCCCACCGAGGTGGTCGCGGCGCTCACGGCGGCCCGGGAGGTCGCGGGCGGGCACCGGGTGATCGCCATCTTCCAGCCGCACCTGTTCTCGCGCACGCAGGAGTTCGCCGCCGAGTTCGCCGACGCCCTCGCCCTGGCCGACGAGAGCCTCGTGATCGACATCTTCGCCGCGCGGGAACGGCCCGTGGCGGGCCTCACCAGCGAGATCATCACCGAGCGGGCCCCCGCCCACGTCCGCTATGTCCCGGACGGCGCCGACGCGGTCGCCCAGGCCGCGCTCGCCGCCCGCCCGGGGGACCTGGTGCTCACGGTGGGCGCCGGGGACGTGACCGGCCTCGGCCCCCGGCTCGTGGACCGGCTCGGGGACCGCTGATGAGCCGCCACGGCCGCCCGCACCAGCCGCGGTTCGGGGAGGCTCCCCGGGACGGCGACGACGGGACGCCCGGTCCGCCGCCCGACGGCGCACCCGGGGCGCCCCCCGGCACGGGCCCGGAGCCCGGTCCCGGACGGCCGGACGGCGACGGGGCCGCGGACGCCCCCGGAACCCCGCCGTCCGGCGGAACCGCCCCGCGGAGCGGACGGGTGCGCGTGAACGACGGGACCAAGGTCACCCCCCTGGCCGACGACGACGACCTCGAGGAGGTCCCCGCCGCGGGCGGCCGGTTCAGCGCCTGGCGGCGGCACCGGCAGCAGCGCGGCGCCGCGCGGACGCTCACCGCGACCCGGGTCCCCCCGGAGCACGAACCCGCCCGGGCCGGCTCCACGGCGGTCGGGGCCACCGTCGTCGCCTTTCCCCGGTCGCCGGGGGCACGCCGGCGCCGCCGCCGGATCGGTGCGGCGCTGGGGGTGCTCGCGGTCCTCGCGGTGCTCGCCGGGATCCTCTTCCTCTCCCCGGTCCTCGCGGTCCGGGACGTCTCGGTGCGCGGCGCCGAGCTGACGGACCCGTCCCGCGTCGAGTCCGCGCTCGACGTCTACCACGGGGTCCCGCTGACCCGGATCTCGAAGAACGAGGTGCGCGACCGGGTGGGCCGGATCCCGCAGGTCCGATCGATCGAGGTGCTCCTCGAGCCGCCGCACCACCTCGTGGTCGAGCTGCACGAGCGCGTGCCCGTCGCGGCCCTCGAGGAAGGGGACGAGTTCGTCGTCGTGGACTCCGAGGGGGTCGAGCTGATGACCACGAGCACGGCCGCGGAGGCGGGGGTCCCCGTCGTCACGGGCGGGCGGGACGTGCTCGAGAGCGAGCGCTTCGAGGCCGTCGCGGACGTGCTGGCCGCCCTGCCCGAGTCCGTGCTCGCCCAGCTGCGCACCGCGTCCGCCGAGTCCCTGTCCTCGGTCGAGCTGGCGTTCGCCGACGGCCGCACGGTCGTCTGGGGGACCGCCGAGGACAGCGAGCTCAAGTCCCAGGTGCTGCGGGAGCTCGTTGAGGCCCGCGGGGCCGACAGCGGGGTCGGGACCTACGACGTGTCGAGCCCGACGCGGCCCGTCGTGCGCTGACGGGCGACCGCTCCGTTCACTCTCGACCGGAGATTGAGACTTGGGCTCCAAACCACTCATGACGTGCTGTTTTGGCGAAAAGTGTCGAAAGCGGTATGGCTTGTCGTGCAGGGGGTCCCCACGGTTGTTAGGCTTGACCCCGACATCGAATCTCCCGGCAGCAGCTGACGGCCTGAGATTCAACCTTCGATCGAAGGTTGAGCATCGGCTCGCCATCCCGGACCCGAACCATCTCGAGTTAGGTACCCATGGACTCCTCCACCCCCCAGAACTACTTGGCCGTCATCAAGGTCGTCGGAATCGGCGGCGGCGGCGTCAACGCCGTCAACCGGATGATCGAGGAGGGGCTGCGCGGCGTCGAGTTCATCGCGATCAACACGGACGCGCAGGCCCTGCTGATGAGCGACGCCGACGTGAAGCTCGACGTGGGCCGCGAGCTCACCCGCGGTCTGGGCGCCGGCGCCAACCCCGATGTGGGGCGCCAGGCGGCGGAGGACCACCACGAGGAGATCGAGGAGGTCCTCAAGGGGGCCGACATGGTCTTCGTCACCGCCGGTGAGGGCGGCGGCACCGGCACGGGCGGCGCCCCCGTGGTCGCCCGGATGGCCCGCTCCCTGGGGGCGCTGACCATCGGCGTCGTGACCCGTCCCTTCACCTTCGAGGGCCGGCGCCGGTCCAACCAGGCCGAGAACGGGATCGAGACGCTGCGCGACGAGGTCGACACCCTCATCGTGATCCCGAACGACCGGCTGCTGTCCATCTCCGACCGCAACGTGTCGATGCTGGACGCGTTCAAGTCCGCGGACCAGGTGCTGCTCTCCGGCGTCCAGGGCATCACCGACCTGATCACCACCCCGGGTCTCATCAACCTCGACTTCGCCGACGTGAAGTCCGTGATGCAGGGCGCCGGCTCCGCGCTCATGGGCATCGGCGCCGCACAGGGCGAGGACCGTGCCGTGAAGGCCGCCGAGCTCGCGATCGCGTCCCCGCTGCTGGAGGCTTCCATCGACGGCGCCCACGGCGTGCTGCTGTCCATCCAGGGCGGCTCCGACCTCGGGCTGTTCGAGATCAACGAGGCGGCCCGCCTGGTCCAGGAGGTCGCCCACCCGGAGGCCAACATCATCTTCGGGGCGGTCATCGACGACGCCCTCGGCGACCAGGCGCGCGTCACGGTCATCGCCGCCGGCTTCGACTCGGTGAGCCCGGAGACCAACGCCAACAACACCAACGCGGCGGCCCAGCAGGCCGCCTCCACCCGGGCGGCCTTCGGCTCCGGCGCCGGCCAGCCCGCCGGTGTCGGCCGTTCCCCGCAGCGCGGCGGCGCCGCTCCCTTCGGCCAGCCCGCGACCGCCCAGCGGTGGGCGCAGCCCGCGCAGAACGACGACGTCCCCGACGACGCCGGCTTCGACGTCGACCTGCCCGCCGAGGCCGAGGCCAGCACCGGTGCGGGCTCCGGGCGCAAGGACTCCCTGGACTTCCCCGACTTCCTGAAGTGAGTTCCGCACCCGGGGGCGG
>NZ_JBISWJ010000039.1:0-10823 GCF_044462225.1 Kocuria kalidii
CCGCCCCCGGGTGCTTCGCCCCGCCGGCCCCGGCGGTGGCAGGACGACCACGCGGCTCGACAGGAGGATCCGGTGTTCTGGTGGCAGGGCGACGGCGGACAGGGGGTCCGGGTGGCGTTCACGGACCGCGGTGCGGGCAACCTCGCGCTGCACACGGGTGACGACGCGGACGCCGTGCGCGCCCGCCGCACGGCCCTCGAACGGTCGATGGGCGTCCCCGGCGGCTCGCTGGTGTTCCTCGAGCAGGTGCACGGCACCGACGTCGCCGACGCGGACGAGCACGACCGCCCGGCCGTCCCGACCGCGGACGCCGCGGTCACCGCGAGGGGCGTGCCGCTGGCCGTCATGGTCGCCGACTGCGTGCCCGTGCTGCTGGTGGGGGAGGGACCCCGGGGTCCGGTCACCGGGGTGGCCCATGCCGGCCGCCGGGGCCTGCTCGACGGCGTGCTCGAGCGATCGGTCGAGCAGCTGCGGGCCCGTGGCGCGCGCGGGCTGTCGGCATGGCTCGGCCCCTCGATCTGCGGGAGCTGCTACGAGGTCCCCGCCGCCATGCGCGAGGAGGCCGTGCGGCGGCTCCCCGCCGTGGCCGCCACGACGTCCTGGGGGACCCCGGCGCTCGACCTCCGCGCCGGGGCCCGGGCGCGGCTGTCCGCACTGGCGGTCCGTGTCGTCGAGCCGACGGTGTCCTCCGGGTCCTCGTGCACCTGCGAGAACGAGGCACTGTCCTCGCACCGCCGGGATCCCGGTTCCGGCCGCATCGTGGGACTCGTGTGGCCCGCGCGCCCGGGCGCGGAGGTCTCCGCGTGAGCGCCGGCCGCGCCGCCGACCCCACCGTCGACCGCGGCGGGGGCGACCCTCGGACCCTGGAGCTGGCCCGGTCCCTGGACCGGGTGCGGGCCCGGATCGCCGCCGCCGGGCGGGAGCCGGGCTCCGCGGAGCCGGTGCTGATCGCCGTGACGAAGTTCTTCCCCGCCGCGGACGTGGCCCGGCTGCACGGGCTCGGCGTCCGGGACGTGGGGGAGAACCGGGACCAGGAGGCCGCCGCCAAGGCGCGAGAGGTGTCGGGTCTCGTGGACGGCCCGGTGACCTGGCACTTCGTGGGGCAGCTCCAGTCCAACAAGGCGAAGTCCGTCGTGCGCTACGCGTCGTGGGTGCACTCCGTGGACCGCGCCTCGCTGGTCACCGCGCTCGGCAAGGCGGTGCAGCGGCACCGGGAGTCGGTGGCGGCCGGGGACGCGGCGGCCGGGCCGTGCGCGGACGAGGACCTGACGTGCCTGGTCCAGGTGTCCCTGGACGCCGAGGAGCGCCGCGGCGGGGCCCGCCCCGAGGACGTCGTCGGGCTCGCCGAGCGGATCGCCGGGACGGAGGGCCTGCGCGCCGGAGGGGTCATGGCCGTCGCCCCCCTGGGGGAGCCGCCGGGGCCCGCCTTCGACCGCCTCCTCGAGATCTCGCAGGAGCTCCGGCAGGCCCTGCCGGGGGCGACGGCCGTGTCCGCGGGCATGAGCGAGGACCTGGAGGAGGCGGTCGCCCGGGGAGCCACGCACGTGCGCGTCGGCTCCGATATCCTCGGCCCCCGGGCGCCCGTAGGATAGCTTTGAGGACGGCCCCGCGGGGCCAGGGCCGTACCGCGTTCCGCGCAGCACACCGGGCGCCGGGCGGTCCGAGGATCCCGGAACCCCCCACCGCCGTCATCCGCACAGACAGTCAAGGAGAGCACCATGGCCGGAGCGCTGCGCCGCACCATGATCTATCTCGGCCTCGCCGAGACGGACGAGGACTACGACGACACGACGCCGTCCCGCCAGGAGCACCCGTCGGCCGTCGCGGTCCGCGAGGAGCCGCGCGAGGCCCGCGCGCACGAGTCCACGGCCGTGGCCGCGCCGCGCCGGTCGGCCGAGTACCGGGCACCGGTCACCCCCATCAAACGCGCCCCCTCCAGCTCTCGAGAGGACAGCTCGACCTTGCGCACGATCACCACCGTCCACCCGCGTTCCTACAACGACGCGAAGTCCATCGGCGAGGCCTTCCGCGAGGGGACGCCCGTCATCATGAACGTCAGCGACATGGGCGACGCCGAGGCCAAGCGGCTGGTGGACTTCTCCGCCGGCCTGGTCTTCGCCCTGCACGGCTCCATCGAGCGGGTGACCGGCAAGGTCTTCCTGCTCACCCCGTCCTACGTGGAGGTCGTCGGGCACCCCGCCGGCGGCGAGGACGAGACCGACGACCACCAGGAGGACTGAGGCGGACCGATGGACATGTTGCTCTCCGTGCTGTACCTGGCACTGCACCTCGTGTACGTCGCGCTGCTCGTGCGCCTGGTCCTCGACTGGGTGCAGATGTTCGCCCGCAGCTGGCGGCCCCACGGCGCCGCCCTGATCGGGGCCTCGGCCGTGTACACGGTCACCGACCCGCCCATGCGGCTGCTGCGCCGGCTCGTGCCGCCCCTGCGCTTCGGCGGGGTGTCGCTGGACCTCGGCTTCCTCATCCTCATCTTCGCCGTCAGCATCGTCCGGGGCATCGTCGGCTCGATGCTGATCTGATCTGATCTGATCTGATCTGACCTGATCTGACCTGACCCGATCCGGCCCGGTCCGCACCGGACCCGCCGGTGTCCTCGCACCGCCCGACCACCGGGCCCGGCCGGTCGGGCCCCGCACCGCCGGCCACGCGGCCCGCACCCCGCCGAAGGAGAACTGAACTCATGGCCCTGTCGCCCGAAGACGTCATCAACAAGCGCTTCCAGCCCACCAAGTTCCGGGAGGGCTACGACCAGGACGAGGTCGACGACTTCCTCGACGAGATCGTCGTGGAGCTGCGCCGCCTGAACCAGGAGAACGCGGACCTCAAGCAGCAGCTCGAGGCCGCCGGGCAGCCCGTCGCCCCGCGGGAGTCGGCGCCGTCGCCCGCCTCCGCGCCGGACGTCCCCGGTGCGGACCTGCCCGGTGCGGAGTCGGCCGGCGCGGAGTCCCTCGACGCCGGCACCGGCGGCGCCCAGGTCGGCGCGGCCGAGCCGGCCGCGACCGCGGCGCCCGCGACCGGGGCACCGGAGACCGTCCCGGCGGGGACCGAGCCCGCTCCCGGTGCGGCCCGGTCCGCGGCCGGGGTGCTCGCGATGGCCCAGAAGCTGCACGACGAGTACGTCGCCGAGGGCACCGCCGAGCGGGACCGGATCGTCGGGGAGGCCCGCGTCCAGGCCGAGGAGCTCGTCACGGACGCCCGGCGCACCCGGGAGGAGACCCTCGACGCGCTGCAGGAGGAGCAGGCCGCGCTGCAGGCCCGCGTGTCGGGGCTGCGCGCCTTCGAGCACGACTACCGCACCAACCTCAAGGTGTTCATCCAGGACCAGCTCCAGGACCTGGACACGACCCCGTCCCTCGAGCCCGCGCCGACCACGGACGGCGTCGCGGGCACGTCCCGGCCCGAGCAGGCCTGAGCCCCGGGCCGGGACCCACGACCCGCGGAGGGGCCGGCCACGGGCCGGTCCCTCCGTCGTCGTCCGGCCCGGACCCGCACGGCGGACGTGGCACCATGGAGCACGACTCCGTCACCGGCACCGCCCGGTGCCCGAACCGCCTTTCGAGGAGAGCATGAGCGAGCACCCCGAAGTCCCCGTCGGCGCGCCCGACCGCGCCGCGCCGCGGACGGTGCTGCTCATCGCCGCGGCCGCCGCGCTGCCGGTCTACGCCGTGGACCAGCTGACCAAGTGGTGGGTCGTCGCCACCATGGCCCTGGGCGAGCGCACCCCCGTGGTCGAGGGCCTGCTGTGGTGGCAGCACATCCGCAACCCGGGCGCCGCGTTCTCCCTCGGTGCGGACATCACCTGGGTCTTCACCGTCGTGATGGCGGTCGTGTCCGTCCTCATCGTGCTGACCCTCCGCCGGGTCCGCTCGGCCCCGTGGGCGCTGGCCCTGGGCCTCGTCCTCGGCGGGGCTCTCGGCAACCTGACCGACCGGCTCCTGCGGGAGCCGGGCTTCGGGGTGGGCCACGTCGTCGACTTCATCGCCGTGCCGCGCTTCGCGATCTTCAACATCGCCGACTGCGGCGTGGTCGTGGGGGTGTCGCTCGTGGTGCTCCTGACCCTGCTCGGCCGGGAGCTCGACGGCACGCGCACGGGCTCCGGCGTCACGGACGCCGACCGGCTCGAGGCCTCGCCGGGTGAGGACGAGGCCCGTGGCTGAGCCGGCGGAGCACACGGCGGAACGCTTCACCGTGCCGCCGGAGCTCGAGGGACAGCGCGCGGACGCGGCGGTGGCCGCCCTCACCGGGCTCTCCCGCTCGGCCGCCGCGGGCCTGTGCGCCGAGGGCCGCGTGCTGCACCGCGACCGGCCGGTCGCCAAGTCCTTCCGGGTCGAGGCCTCGCAGACGCTCACGGTGCACGTGCCCGTCCCCGGGGACCCGTCCCGGATCGTGCCGCAGCTGGTCGACGACTTCCGCGTGGTGCACCTGGACGACGACATCGTGGTGATCGACAAGCCCCCGGGGGTCGCCGCGCACCCCTCCCCGGGCTGGAAGGGCCCGACCGTGGTCGGGGCCCTGGCGGGCGCCGGCGTCGCCGTCAGCACCTCCGGCGCCCCCGAACGGCAGGGGGTGGTGCACCGGCTCGACGTCGGCACGTCCGGGCTGATGGTCGTGGCCCGCACGGAGCGGGCGTACACCGCGCTCAAGCGGGCGTTCAAGGAGCGGACGGTCACGAAGGTCTACCACACCGTCGTGCAGGGCCTGCCGGACCCGCTGCGCGGGACCGTCGACGCGCCGATCGGACGGCACCCGGGCTACGACTGGCGCTTCGCCGTGGTCGAGGGCGGACGCGCCTCGATCACCCACTACGAGGTGCTCGAGGGCTTCGGGCGTGCGGCCCTCGTGGAGGTCCACCTCGAGACCGGGCGCACCCACCAGATCCGCGTGCACTTCTCGGCCCTGCGCCACCCGTGCTGCGGCGACCTGACCTACGGCGCGGACCCGGCGCTGTCGGCCGGGCTGGGGCTGACCCGGCAGTGGCTGCACGCCCAGCGGCTCGGCTTCGAGCACCCCGGGACGGGGGAGCCGGTCGAGTTCGACAGCCCCTATCCGCCGGACCTGTCGTTCGCGCTGGAGACCCTCCGGGACGGAGGCCCGGCCTGATCCGGCGGGCCCGCGGCCGGGCGGGGCAGACGGTGCGGGCGACTACACTGGTCGGGTGACGACGGCATCCGGCAAGAACAGCTTCACCCACCTGCACGTGCACACCGAGTACTCGATGCTCGACGGTGCGGCACGCCTCGACGACCTCTTCGCGGCCTGCCACGAACTCGGCATGTCCTCCCTCGCGACGACCGACCACGGCTTCGTGTTCGGCGCCTTCGACTTCTGGAACAAGGCCCGTAACGCGGGGATCAAGCCGATCATCGGGGTCGAGGCCTACCTGACCCCGGGCACCGCGCGCTCGGACCGCACCCGTGTGAAGTTCGCCGACGGCGGCCGCGACGACGTCTCCGGCGGCGGCGCGTACACCCACATGACCCTGCTGGCCGAGACCACGCAGGGCATGCAGAACCTGTTCCGGGCCTCCTCCCTGGCCTCCCTCGAGGGGCAGCTGTACAAGCCGCGGATGGACCGGGAGCTGCTGAACACCTACGGCAAGGGCCTCATCGCCACCACGGGCTGCCCCTCGGGCGAGGTCCAGACCCGGCTGCGCCTGGGCCAGTACCAGGAGGCGCGGCAGGCCGCGGCGGAGTTCCGTGACATCTTCGGCGCCGAGAACTACTACTGCGAGCTCATGGACCACGGCCTGGGCATCGAGAAGCGGGTCACCGGCGACCTGCTCAAGCTCGCCAAGGACCTGCAGCTGCCGCTCGTGGCCACCAACGACCTGCACTACACGCACGCCGAGGACGCGACGTCCCACGCGGCGCTGCTGTGCGTCCAGTCCGGCTCGTCCCTCGCGGACCCGAAGCGCTTCAAGTTCGACGCCGACGAGTTCTACCTGAAGTCCCCGGCCGAGATGCGCGAGCTCTTCCGTGACTTCCCGGAGGCGTGCGACAACACCCTCGAGATCGCCGAGCGGTGCAACGTGGAGTTCGACACCTCGGCGAACTACATGCCGCGCTTCCCGACCCCCGAGGGCCACGACGAGGAGTCCTGGTTCGTCGAGGAGGTGCAGCGGGGCCTGCACCACCGCTTCCCGGGCGGGATCCCCGAGGACGTGCAGCGCCAGGCGGACTACGAGAAGGGCATCATCCTGCAGATGGGCTTCCCGGGGTACTTCCTGGTGGTCGCCGACTTCATCAACTGGGCGAAGAACAACGGGATCCGGGTGGGGCCGGGCCGCGGCTCCGGCGCGGGCTCGATGGTCGCCTACGCCATGCGCATCACCGAGCTCAACCCGCTCGCGCACGGGCTGATCTTCGAGCGCTTCCTCAACCCGGACCGCGTCTCCATGCCCGACTTCGACGTCGACTTCGACGACCGCCGCCGCTCCGAGGTGATCCACTACGTCACCGAGAAGTACGGCGACGAGCGCGTGGCCATGATCGTCACCTACGGCACCATCAAGGCCAAGCAGGCCCTGAAGGACTCCTCGCGCGTGCTCGGCTACCCCTTCTCGATGGGCGAGAAGCTGACCAAGGCGATGCCGCCGGACGTCATGGGCAAGGGCATCTCGCTCAAGGACGTCTACGACGAGAGCGCCAAGCGCCACGGGGAGGCCGACGAGCTGCGCGAGATCCTCGCCCAGGACCCCGAGGCGAAGAAGATCTTCGACACCGCCGAGGGCCTCGAGGGCCTCAAGCGCCAGTGGGGCGTGCACGCGGCCGGCGTCATCATGTCCTCGGACCCGCTGATCGACATCATCCCGATCATGCGGCGCGAGCAGGACGGGCAGGTGATCACCCAGTTCGACTACCCCACCTCGGAGGGGCTCGGGCTGATCAAGATGGACTTCCTGGGGCTGCGCAACCTCACCATCATCTCCGACGCGATCGAGAACATCACCCTGAACCAGGACGGGTTCGTGCTCGACCTGGAGAACCTCCTGCTCGACGACGCCGAGTCCTACGAGCTGCTGGCCCGCGGCGACACCCTCGGGGTGTTCCAGCTCGACGGCGGGCCGATGCGGCAGCTGCTCAAGATGATGCGCCCCGACAACTTCGAGGACATCTCCGCCGTCATCGCCCTGTACCGCCCCGGGCCCATGGGCGCGAACTCGCACACGAACTACGCGCTGCGCAAGACCGGCCAGCAGGAGATCACCCCGATCCACCCCGAGCTCGAGGAGCCGCTCGCGGAGATCCTCAACACGACCTACGGCCTGATCGTCTACCAGGAGCAGGTCATGGCGATCGCCCAGAAGGTCGCGGGCTTCACCCTCGGGCAGGCGGACATCCTGCGCCGCGCCATGGGCAAGAAGAAGAAGTCCGAGCTGGACAAGCAGTACGAGGGATTCCACGGCGGCATGGTGGAGCGCGGCTACTCCGAGGCCGCCATCAAGGCCCTGTGGGACATCCTGCTCCCGTTCTCGGACTACGCGTTCAACAAGGCCCACTCCGCGGCCTACGGTCTCGTCTCCTACTGGACGGCGTACCTCAAGGCGCACTACCCGGCCGAGTACATGGCCGCGCTGCTCACCTCGGTGGGGGACGACAAGGACAAGCTCGCCCTGTACCTCACCGAGTGCCGCCGGATGGGCATCACCGTGCTGCCCCCGGACGTCAACGAGTCCGCGCTGAACTTCACCCCGGTGGGCACCGACATCCGCTTCGGCATGGGCGCGGTGCGCAACGTGGGCGCCAACGTCGTCAGCGCCATGGTCGAGGCGCGGGAGGAGCACGGCGCCTTCACCTCCTTCAACGACTTCCTGGCCAAGGTCCCCGCGGTGGTGTGCAACAAGCGCACCATCGAGTCCCTCGTGAAGGCCGGCGCCTTCGACCGGCTCGGCCACACGCGGCGCGGGCTCGTGCTCTGCCACGAGGAGGCCGTGGACGCCACGGTGGCCGTCAAGCGGCAGGAGGCCGCCGGGCAGTTCGACCTCTTCGGGGGCATGGGCATGGACGACGAGGACCCCACGACGTCCCTGACCGTCGCGGTGCCGGACGTGCCCGAGTGGGAGCGCAAGGACCTGCTGGCCTTCGAGCGCGAGATGCTCGGCCTCTACGTCTCCGACCACCCGCTGCGCGGTCTCGACGAGGCGCTCGGGCAGTACGCCGACACCTCCGTCCAGCCGCTCCTGGGCGAGGACGGCCGGCCCGACGGCGCGGTCGTGACCGTGGCCGGCATGATCACCTCCCTGTCCCGCCGGATCGCCAAGACCTCGGGCAACGCGTACGCCCGGGTGGAGCTCGAGGACCGGACGGGCTCGATCGAGGTCATGTTCTTCGGCAAGGCCTACGCCCCCATCGCGGGCGTGCTGGCGGAGGACCTGATCTGCGTGATCAAGGGCCGGCTGCAGCGCCGGGACGACGGATCGGTGACGATCTCCGCGCAGGAGCTCACCGTTCCGGAGCTCTCGGCGGACGGTCATAGCGGTCCCGTGCTGATCGCCCTGCCCGAGTTCCGCGCCACGGAGGCGACGGTCAAGGAGATCGGTGCGGTGCTGCGCAACCACCGCGGGGACTCCGAGGTCCGCATCCACCTCGAGACCCGGCAGAAGGTGCAGGTCCTGCGCCTGGGGCCGGACCTGCGGGTGAACCCGTCGCCGGCCCTCTTCGGGGACCTCAAGGTGCTGCTCGGGCCGACCTGCCTGGAGGTGTAGCCCACCGGGCGGCGGAGCGCAAGGTGCGGACTCCGGCGCGGCGCCGCCGTGGAATACCATGGAAGGCGTGACTACTGCTGAGACGACCACGACTCCCGCCCTGCGAACGATCGACCTGCGCGGCCGGCACCTGTCCTGGTCCGAGCTGCGGGCGGCGGTCCCCCGGCAGAGCTCCACGTCGCTCGCCTCCGCGGAGCAGGCCGTGGAGGAGATCATCGCGGCGGTCCGGGCCGAGGGAGCCGACGCCCTGCGCCGCTACGCGCAGCGCTTCGACGGGGTGGAGCAGGGTGCGCTGCGGGTGGACCCCGCGGAGATCCGCCGGGCGGTCGACGAGCTCGACCCGGCCGTCCGCCGCGGACTCGAGACCGCCATCGAGCGCACCCGGGCCTTCGCGCAGGCCCAGCGCCCGGCCGACGCCCGCGTCGAGGTCGCTCCGGGCGCCGTGCTCGTGCACCGGTGGACGCCCCTGCGGCGGGCGGGCCTGTACGTGCCCGGCGGCCTCGCCGTCTACCCCTCGTCCGTGGTCATGAACGTCGTCCCGGCCCAGGCGGCCGGGGTGGGGTCGGTGGTGCTCTGCAGCCCGCCGCAGAAGGAGTTCGGCGGCCTGCCGCACCCCACGATCCTCGCGGCCGCCGGGCTGCTGGGCGTGGACGAGGTCTGGGCGATCGGCGGCGCCCAGTCGCTGGCCGCCATGGCCCACGGCGTCACGGACGGCGAGGACGTGCTCGAGCCGGTCGACACCGTGACGGGTCCGGGCAACGTCTACGTCGCCACGGCCAAGCGCCTGCTCCGCTCCGTGGTCGGCGTGGACGCCGAGGCGGGGACCACCGAGATCGCCGTGCTGGCCGACGACACGGCCGTGCCCGCCTACGTCGCCGCCGACCTCGTCTCCCAGGCCGAGCACGACCCCGCCGCCGGAGCGGTGCTGATCACCCACTCGCCGGGGCTCGCCGGCCGTGTCGCGGCGGAACTGGCCGTGCAGGTGCCCGAGGCCAAGCACCGGGAGCGGATCACCACGGCCCTGTCCGGCCCGCAGTCCGGCATCGTGCTCACCGACGACCTCGACGCCTCGATCGCCGTGGCCGACGCCTACGCCGCCGAGCACCTCGAGATCCACACCGCAGAGCCGCAGGAGGTCGCCGCGCGGGTGCGCAACGCGGGCGCGATCTTCCTGGGCCCCTACAGCCCCGTCCCGCTCGGCGACTACGCGGCGGGCTCGAACCACGTGCTGCCCACGGGCGGGACGGCGGTGCACGCCCAGGGCCTGTCCACCACCGCGTTCATGAAGGCCGTCCAGATCGTCGAGTACTCCCGGGAGGCGCTCGCGCTCATCGGCGACGACATCGTGGCCGTGGCGGGCTCCGAGGACCTGCCGGCGCACGGCCGGGCCGTCACGATCCGCACCGGGAGCTGATCCGACGTGCACTGCCCGTTCTGCCGTCACACCGACTCCCGCGTCGTCGACAGCCGCACCACGGACGACGGGACGGCGATCCGCCGTCGCCGCCAGTGCTCGGAGTGCGGCCGGAGGTTCACCACGGTCGAGACCACGACGATCTCGGTCATCAAGCGCTCGGGCGTCACCGAGCCCTTCGACCGGCAGAAGATCGTGAACGGGGTGCGCAAGGCCTGCCAGGGCCGGCCGGTGAGCGAGGACGACCTCGCGATGCTCGCCCAGGAGGTCGAGGAGACGATCCGGGCGCTGGGCGCCGCGGAGATCGAGGCGCACGAGGTGGGGCTGGCGATCCTCGCCCCGCTGCGCCGGCTGGACGTGGTGGCCTACCTCCGCTTCGCCAGCGTGTACCAGGCGTTCGACGGCCTGGGCGACTTCGAGGAGGCCATCGACCTGCTGCGCCGGCAGCAGGCCGAGCAGACCGGGCAGCAGACGATCCCCGCCACGGTGGAGCCCATCGGCGCCGCCGCGAAGAGGCGCTCCGGCCGACGGTCGCGCGGCAAGGGCTACGAGGGCGTCTCGCAGCCGCGGCTGCTCTGAACGCCGACCCGCGCTCCCGTCCGGAACGTCCCGGCGTGTCCCTTGCCGGGGCCGGACGGGGGTCGTAGAGTGGTCAACGTAACAGGCTCCCGCCGGGGGCCGCGG